>DATJQV010000066.1 GCA_035505375.1 bacterium
AATCGGTCACTATGTCGGGCCATTCCGCAAGTGGACTGCCGCGGTGAATGAGCACATCAGCAGGCAGCCATGTCCTACCGCCGTCGGTCGATTTCTGGAACATGATACAGGAGGTGTTCGCCAGAGTGTTCGCCGAGCCGGTCAGCAGCAGCGAGTCTTTCTGGAACGCAACGTAGACCGTCTGACCAGATGGTGTACGTGGTCCAAGCGTTATCGCCGGAGATTGCATCCAATTCGTCGGCACATCACTATGGTCGATACGTACGCTCGGCCCGAACGAGGCAAAGGCGATGGTAACAGGCAAAGCGAGTAGGCATAGCGCATGCTTCATTGCAGGTGCTCCAATCCCGGAGGGGCGGCAATCCCGCCGCCCTGAAAGCTGCCTTCTGCTATACGCCGTCTACTTTCCTCTTCTACCGAGTAATGACGACCTTGGTGACGGCCGACGGCTGACGGCTCGCGGCTGACGGCTCGGCTCGGACGAAGTAGACACCAGGTGCCAGCGCCCGCACATCATTCGCGCCGGGCCTGAGGTCTATGACCTTCCGCCCGCTGACATCGAGCAGGCTTGTGACTTGTGGCTTGAGGCCTGAGGCCTCGGGCTGGAACAGCACGCCGCGGATGACGGTAGCGATTGGCCGTGCGGAGCTGGGCCTGCGGGATTCTTCGGCGATGGCAAGCGGGTTGTTGGTCGCGAACCAGATCCGGAACTGCCCGCCGGAGTTGGGCCCTTGCGCCCAGACCACGTCGGCGTAACCGGCGGAGTCGGCGCCGATGTCCGGGAAGCCGGTACTCAGGGTGTCTTCATTGACGAGTTCGGGATCGGACCAAGAGGCGCCGTGGTTCGACGAGGATGCGTAGTATACGTAGGTTTTGTTGGGTCCCATGGTATACATCGTCAACGCCGTGTGCACGCGGCCGTCGCCTGAGAGGGCGAGCTTGGCGTCGTCGCACGACGGTCGAATCGCTACAGGGCTGCCCCACGTGTCCGGCCCAGAGCAGAACGTACGGAACTCGGTGAGATCCTGGTGGCCGTAAAGACTCTCACCAGCGCCGGTGTAGTCGCAGATGATGTGGTCCCGTTCGGCGACGACATGAGGTGAGGAAGCGTAGTAATCAAACGTGTCGAGCTGGACCCCGGGTTGGAAAGTCAGGCCGCGGTCGAACGAGCGATACAGGTAGGCACACATCCCGATGTGCGGTGTCGAATCGTACCAGTGCGGAACCTCCGCAACCACAAGGTACTGATTCGTACCCGGCTGGATAAAGACATCTGGTTGGTAGCAGCCCCGGTTCGTCGTGTCGTCGTCCACTTGTACAACCTGGCCCCACGTCGCTCCCCGGTCGGTCGACGCGGATGACCAGATGTGTCGGCCGTTCCAGACGCAGAGGAGGTTGCCGGCTGGGTCCGCAGCGATCCGGGCCGAGCCGATCACTCTGTCTAAGCTGTCATCGACTCTGGCCGGTGCGGTCCACGTTGTCCCGCCGTCGCTTGAGCGCTGGCACGAGATATGGTAGTGGCGACCCCCAGTAGTGTCAATGTACTCGTCGATGTATTCGACATAGACGTTGCCGTCCGCGTCGGTCGTGATGTCAGGGTCGGCTGCGTAGCGGTCTCCGCGTCGAATCAGCATGTCCTCGGGCAGCCAGGTTCTGCCGGCATCGGTGGACTTCTGGAACCAGACGTCGCAGCGGCCGGTAGTATCGCCCTCGAACGCAATGTAGACTGGCTGGTGTGACGGCGCGCCTTGGCCGACGGCAATTGCGCAGTAGCCGCACTCGTATTGGGACTGGTACTGGTGATCAACGCGGACGTTCGGCCCAAACGAGGCAGAGGCGAGGGCAGCAGACCAGAGGAGCAGCAGAATCGGTTTCATCATTAGCGTCCAATCTCGGAGGGGCGGGACAGCCCGCCCCTCCCTGAATGCTGTCTCCTGCTATGCGCCATCTTCTTTCTTCTCGCCTACCGGGTAATGACGATCTTGGTGACGGCCGACGGCTGGCGGCTCACGGCTGATGGCTCTTCCCGCACAAAGTAGACACCGGATGCCAGCGCCCGCACATCATTCGAGCCCGGATGGAGGTCGAGGACCTTCCGGCCGCTGATGTCGAGCAGAGCGGCGCGGGACATGACCCCACCTGGGAGGGTGAATCACCGCCGCCGTAGTTGTACTGCGGCTCACCTTGTCATCACGACCTTGGTCACATCAGCGCGGCCCGGCGCGTCAAGACGAATGAAGTAGACGCCATGGGCAATTGCGGCTCCATTACGGTTGGTGCAGTTCCAGACCGCGGAGTGCTGACCTGTCGTCTGGTCTTCGCCGACAAGGCGTCTGACTTCTCGGCCCGTTAGGTCGTAGACAGAGAGGTCCACATGGCTTGGCGAGGCAAGGAAATACAGGACATCAAACCAACCCGGCATGGTCCTCACCTGCAATCCCGAAGACACACGCGGCTCGGTCTGCTTCGCTTCCGCGATCCCGTACCCGGTATCACGCAGAACGTAGATGTCATTCGTGTCAACCCCGACGACGAATATGCGCTGGCGTATCGGGTCGAGTTGGATATCTCGGATCGCCGCATGGTTCACCAGCATCTGTTTCACTATGAACGAATCGGTGTTGCAGTCGAGCACCTTTATGCAACTATTCCAATACGGGAGAGAGGCGGTGGTGACTTGATAAACACGATTGCTCCACGGCACCCACCGTACGATCCACGTGCCCCCGTCCGGACTGTAGTCGACCTTCTTTCGAACCGAGTCCGTGGCGCAGTCGACGACCCACATCGTATCCGAGTCGGCGCTACCATTTTCATCGGCGAAATAGACCTTGTCGTCCCGCTCGTCAACGGCTGCCTGGCCATAGAGCCCGCCCCAGATTCGCACCGGCAAGGTGCCGACCAGCGTGTCGCGTTCCGTATCAATGATACCTACATTCGAAGGTCCGGGCTCTCCCTGGAAAGGCGCGACGTACGCCTTGTGGAAGGAGTTATTGAAGAGAAGGGCATCGGGTTGTACTCCGCTCACTCGGCTCACATCAATCACCTTCAAGACCGAGTCGGCGACGTAGTCATAGACGTAGAGCTGCTTATCGCCCCCTTGCTCCACGTAGAGTTTCCGGCCGGCCGAGTCCCAGCACGCGTTCGTGCTCACCCCCCCAAGCGTAGCCCGGCGCACGACAGAGTCGGTAGCGCCGTCAAACGCGTAAAGAGTCTCCACCGCCGCCTTGTACAGACGGTCGACGTCACTCAAGTAGACCATCGAGGGCATACGACTGCAGAAGTGCAGCCAGCGTATGACCGTGTCGGCTGCGGCGTCAATGGCCAATATGCTGTCTGACATGTTGCGGCCAAGGGCGTAGAGCTTCAGCCTGCGCCAGTTCCAGGCGTGACCCATCTCACCATACACCTCATCAGAAATGGAGTCCACCACCCGATAAGTTGAGCAATCAATGACGTAGTACCGGTCGGGCTCGCTGGCGGCGTAGAGCTTGTTCAGCTCCGGCAGATAGGCCGCATTGCTCAGCATGCGGTCTGAGCCACGGGGAAGCCTTATGATAGTCTCCACCTGCACTTGCGCGAAGAGCGCGATAGGAACGAACAGCAGCAGGACGTTTCTCACCAGCATTCCTATCTCGGAGGGGCGGGAACTCCGCCCCTCCGAATATTGGGTCTATCTAATCACTGCCTTAAGCCTGGCTTTCTCCGCGCCCATGTCAAGCAAAACGAAATAGGCACCGGCGCTCAGCTTCTGTGCCACACGATCTGTATTCCAACTCAGCCGGTGCAACCCGGGCTTCTGTTCGCCGGCGTCGAGCACCCCAACTCGCCTGCCAAGCGCATCGTGCAGCGTCGCACGCACGTGGGTAGCCTTGCTCAGTTGGTATTCGACTTCTACGCCGCAGTAGCGCGAGACGGCATGAGCCTGTGTTCTTGCTGGACCGGTGACATTGGCCATCTGCTCAGCAGCCTGAAGGACTTCGTCCGACGGCGGGTCAACTCTGAAGAATTCGCATGAGCCAGTGACCATATACTGCACATGCTGCTCGCAGAACACCATCGAAGCCTCCGCGGTGACATTCTCAAGATACTGCGGGTCGTAGTACGGGCGGCTGTCGCGCGTATTCCACACGTACCAGGAATTCGAGAAGGGGCTGTAGAACCACGGAAAGTCCTCCCCACTCTGCTGCCCGCCGAACGACGCCCACGCATAGCGCCCATCGGTCACGCCGGTTGCATCCTGAGTAGTGAGCGAAGTTCCTTCATACTGCGGATAGGCAGCAGGACTGGACGTAAGCTGGTTCCACTCGCCCGACGTGAGGTTGTACTCCCAGAAGTGCGTTGAGCCACCCCCGACAAGCAGGAGAATCGAGGCGTGGCCTGAGTTGCCGAAGCTGCCCTTGTACGCCATCGACGCACCGACGCCTCCGCTATTGTCTGTTAGACCCGTGAGTTGTATCCATCCGTAGTCGACTATGAACTTGTGCGGGCCGTTCCAACACCAGCCGGGACCATTCGGGTCGGGAGTGCCGGTGCGCCAGTAGTAGCTGGCGTTGTCGAGCGCAGTCGTAACCTGATACTGCGGATCGGATCCAGTCACGTCTATTATGGTGCTGCAGAAGGACGAATCGGTCGCTACCTGCAACCGATATTGCGTAGTTGCAGCACTGTCCCACTGGAACAGTGGGGTCGAGTTGCCGGTAATGGTACCTTCGCCCGGGCAGATGCCGTCCACAACGACGTTATCAGACGATATCAGAGAGTAGCGCCAGAATTGCCCGCCGTTACTCTTGCTGAGGTAATACACCCAGCCAGGGGTGTTCCCGTACGGAACGTAGGTGATGCAGGAGCCGTCGCCAGGAGTAATGGGCAGATTGACCGAAGTAGGGTACCAAAAGTATCGCAGGTCGTCCATGTACAACTTACCGGTCTGGTTACTTGGCGCATACCCACTGAAGAAGAACACTCCGTTGCCCTGCCGCTGAAACGTGGCCGATGTCCACTCCAGATAGGGGAAGGGAGCGCCATAATCGATATTCCACTGCGGGGTGGTTTGGTCCACTCTGGCCCACCCGTAGTGCGTCTGGCTGCCGTATGGGAAAACACCGTATACCCAGTAGTGCCAATCGTTGTCGGCCAGTCTTCCGCCTGTGATTCGGGTGCCCTCGCCGTTCGTCACGGGGACGTTGTCCAACTGCACCCAGGCCATGGTCGCAGTGGCTGCGATCAGTACGCAGCAGAGAATCGCTCTGAGCATATAGACCTCCTTTTGTTGCTCAGATTGCGCGCACTTGTGTGCACGCTTCCCCCAGGCTATAATTCTCTTGGGCAGCACAGAGTTCATTCTCTGAACCTGACTATTCCTGGCTGGGAGTTTCAGGTGCTGCCCTTTTCGTTTGTGTTCTGCGCGAAACCATGAGAATTACGAGAGTGGCGGCGCAGAAATGGCCGTGCGGACGCAATGGCGTAATTGTATTGTGTTCTTGACGCAACTGGAATGCGCGGACAGGGGTTCGGGTTCGGGCCAGCGGAGGCCTCCGATTTCTGGTCGGATGCTGCATAGCTGATGGTTTGGCCCGTTCATGGTTCCACTAACTCCGCTAGACACCAAGATTCTAGTCCGTTCCCGCCGAAGTCAACAGAAATCTTCCTCCTTTCTGCCCCCCCCCCTAAGGCACGTAAATACGTTACTTACGATACAAGGGTATCGCTGACTACCACAATCGCATAGAAGGGGGTAGCGCGAACCCAAGTCTCGTGTCCAATTGGCGACCTGCTTGCCGCAGTGTGCGAGCACCGGGACACGACTCTTACGCGCATGCCGACTCGGTTTCTGTTGCCCGGTGACGGCTTCAGACTATCATAGTTGTGATGCTCAGACGGCAAGAGTCAGCGGCCCTGAATCCAGTACTTAACCACAGAGCGCACAGAGATACAGAGAGCGGGACCGGACTCCGGCCACGTCCTTTCTGCTTTCTACGTGACTTCTGTGGTGGACCTTTTCTTGGGGCAGCGGTTGACATCTTGCGAATCGTGGCGTAGGGTAGTCGCACGTAACAAGGAGGAGACGTGGCTCTGAAGACCGATGCGGAAATCAGGCAGGGGTTTGACAGCGACCAGTTCGTGGTCAAGAGGACCGTAACGTGGGAAGGCATGCGAGGGTATGCGGCCGAGCACAAGACCGCAAAGAACACGGCGACCGGCAAACCCAAGAAGGCGTTCTACGTCGAGGGCAACGGTTACCAGATGGGCCATCTGATGGGACAGCTTGCCGAGCCGGACGTGCGCCGCATGACGAGTGAGTTCGTGGACAAGATCGTGCTTGCGTTCATCGACCCGAAGCTGGAGGGGCTCGAACGCGAGAGGTTGTACCGGGCGCTGATGCACGGCATCAAGGATTGGTGTCAGATAGTCTACACTTTGCATCCGAATGACATTCCCGAGCCGCTGCGCCAGGAGATGCAGGGTATCGTTGACGGGTGCAAGTACGATGATTCGACGTCGCCGGTGACCTTCCAGAATCTGCTATCGCTGAACGTCGGCGTCGACGTGTTGGTCTCGGCAATCTACACGGGACTTGGGATTCTGGACTGGGTAGGGGCAATCGTGCCGAAGATGGCCGGTTCGGTTCCCGGGTTGACCGCGGCGGCGCCGCCCACGGCGGAGCTTTTCCGCGTGCCGCTGAACTTCGGGTGCAATGCCTTCGCCGCGTTCGGCAACGCCGTGGCGGCTCCGCACAACCAGTTCTTCTTTGGCCGCGATTTCCAGTTCCCGACCGCGGACGTGTTTCAGGATACGGCGTGCCTGGTTGTTTACAACCCGTCCTACAGTCTTCCTAACGGGCAGCCCGCGCTGCCGCTCGTAAGCCAGACCGCGCCGGGTTTTGCAGGTAGCGTCACGGCGGTGAACAGCATGGGCGTGGGCATCGGCGTGGACATGGTTCCGTCGGGCAATTGCGACCCCGGGCGGCCGGGACTGAATTCGCTCCTGATGGTACGGTACGCCGCCCACAGCGGGTACGGGGCCGCGAAGACCGTGGATGCGATTGTCGCGGCGCAGCGGGGCGCGTCATGGCTGTACCCAATCGGCGACGGCACGAACAAGCAGGCGGTGGTCTGCGAGACCGGCGTGACCACCGGAAACCTGAATTACCTCGGCTACCCGCCGGCCGAGATCAAGCATTTGCTGCCCACGACGGGCTTCCAGCCGTCGCAGCGAGGCGTGTTCGCCCGCTGGAACGGATGGCAGTACCCGGCTCAGTACCAGCAGTACAACCCCGGCCTGTTCAACTACATGAAGAGGCAGTACGACCCGGCGAAGTTCGGGGAGCACGCGTACTTGAACCCGAACTGGAAGCCGGGCCCGACCCAGGTGGACGAGGGCTACTTCTTTGCGCCCCAGCGCGAGTCCAAGCCTGACCTGCTGGTCGTCACCAATCACTACCTCGTGCCGGAGATGCGGTTGTGCGCGATGAAAGAGTGGACGAACGTCGTGGCAAAGTCAAAGATGCCGGACGTGCTTTGGCGCTACGACGAACTCAACAGCCAGTGTCTGGCGAACTACGGCAGTATCGACTACCCCAAGGCTTTGGAACTGATAGATTTCCTGTCGCCGTTCCGGAAGTTTCCCGACTACTACGGCGCGAACCACGTGATCGAGGGCAGCGTATCGCTTTGCGACCTGGTAGCCAAGACCATGGAGAGCCACTTCGGGTACCAGGAAGACGAATGGGTGAAGCTCGCTCTGCCGAAGTACATCAACTAGCGGCGTAGCACGTGACTGATACCGACCACCTGCTCGACCGGCTCGCCGAGGCCGTGACGACGATGAAGCCGGAACTCGTCGCCGAGCTGGCGCGCAAGGTGCTTGAGCAGGGCTTGTCGCCCCAGGACGCCATGACTCAAGGCCTCGCTGCAGGCATGCGCCGGATGGGTGAGAAGTTCGCGGCCAAGGAGTGCTTTGTTCCAGAAGTGCTGCTCGCGTCCAAGGCGATGTACGCCGGGTTCGAAATACTGAAGGCGAAAGTCGGGCGCGGAGAGTCGGGAATGGGGGGCAGAGGAAAGGTCGCGCTCGGGGTGGTACAGGGCGACATCCACGACATCGGCAAGAACATCGTGAAGGTAATGGTGCAGGCGGCCGGGTTCGAGGTGGTTGACCTCGGGCGGAACGTACCGCTGCCGGAGTTCGTGAAGGCTGCAGAGAACGGCGTCGCAGTGCTGGGCATATCTTCGCTGATGACTACTACAATGCCACGGATGGGCAAGGTGGTCGAAGCGTTGGACAAGGCCGGGCTGCGTCCGGGTGTGAAGGTCTTAGTGGGCGGCGCGCCGGTAACGGCGCAGTTCGCCAGAAATATCGGGGCCGATGGATTCGCGCCGGATGCCCACGCGGCGGTGATAGAGATAGAACGGCTGACGGCTAGGGGCTAGGGGTCAGGGGCTAGGGGATAGGGATGGAGTCGGACAGGAGCAGGCGGTTTGCTGCGCTGATGCGCGGGGTGAAGCCTGACCGGCCCGTAGTCTTCCCTATGATCGTGGCGAACCACGCGGCCCGTCTGGAGGGCTTCTCCATTTCCGAGGCCGTGACGCAGCCTGATACGCTGGCGCGGGTGCTGTACTCCGCGTACCGGTTCTACGGGTACGACCTGATAATGGTCTTCTCCGACACGATGGTGGAGGCTGAGGCGATGGGTGCGCAGGTGCTGATTCCCGAGGACGACGACCCGTTTCTGCTCGAACCGCCGCGTGTTTCCAAGCTTGAGCCGGCTGACCCGAAGAAGGATGGCCGAATGCCCGTCGTGCTTGAGGCCACGCGCCGGCTGAAGGCGCTGCTCGAGGACGAGGCGCCAATCCTGACTTCGCTAAAAGGGCCGTTCTCGCTTGCATCTTTCCTGCGCGGAATCGACAAGTTCCTCGAGGACCTGCTGACTGACCCCGGACGGGCACACGAGTATTTGAAGCTCGCGACCGAGAACCAACTTGCCTACACCGACGCGATTATCGAAGCTGGCGGGATTCCGTTCATCGGCGACCCGGTCGCATCCGGCAGCCTGATCAGCCCGGAGATGTTCCACGAGTTCGCCCTGCCATATCTTGCGCGACTGGTCCGTTCGGTCCGTGAGTCCGGCGTGAAGGCGGGTCTGCACATCTGCGGCGAGACGAAGAGCCTGCTCCGCGATATGGCCGCCACAGGTGCGGATTTCCTGAGTATCGACGAGATGGACCTGGCGTTGGCACGACCGGAGGTCGGCGACAAGACAATCCTGATGGGCAACGTCTCGACAAAGCTGATGCTCGAAGGGAATCCTGACCAGGTTACGACAGCGGCGCGGGAGTGTCTTGCGCGCGGGGGGCAGAATCTCATGCTTTCCACAAGTTGCGATGTGCCGCCCGAGACGCCGAAAGAGAATGTCAAGGCTCTGGTGGCGGCTGCCAGAGCGTGGGGGGCAGCCTGATGGTGACGGTATCACCACGCGGCGGACACAGCCTGCGACAGCTTCTCCACGACGCCGGGATAGGTCTGCGGTCGGATTGCGGCGGCGTCGGCACCTGCGGCAAGTGCCGGGTACGGGTGCTAGTCGCAGAAGGAGAGAAGAGCGTTCTCTCCTGTCAGTATGTCCCGACCGCCCCGATGGCGGTCGTGTCGGACGAGGTCGAACGAGTCCGACAAGTCGGACGGCGTGGCAAGGCGCGCACGAAGTCAGGGGCACTCCGTCTTGCTGCAGACATCGGAACGACCTCGATTTCGCTGGCCGCCGTTGATGAGAAGAAGCGCCGAGTCGTCGTAAGGCGGGAGGTGCTTAATCCGCAAATGATCTTCGGTGCCGATGTGATGAGCCGCATCGCCGCGGGCAAGAAGCTCCGTCGCGCCGGTCTGGAGCCGGTGCTGCTGCGGTTCATGGACGACGTTGGTATCGCGCGCAAACACCCGGTTGTGGCCGTGGGTAACACGGTGATGGCCCACTTCCTCATGGGCCGGAGCCCGGCATCGCTCGGCGAGTTTCCCTACAAGTCGCGGCTACCGCTGCGCAAGAGCCTGACTTACGAGCGCGGAGGCATCTGGTTTCAGATGCTGCCTTTGCTCGGATCTTTCGTCGGCAGCGACTGCACCGCGGCGATTCTTGCGTCCGGTATGTATCGAACAAGTAGGCTGTCGCTGCTGGTGGACGCGGGTACCAACGGCGAAGTGGCACTTGGTAACCGTGAGCGGATGCTTGTGACGTCGACCGCCGCAGGCCCTGCGTTCGAGGGCGCGACTCTTGAGTTCGGCAGCCTGGCGCAGACCGGCGCCGTCAAGTCCGTGCGCCACGAGCGGGACCGGTTTGTGTCGGAGGTTGTTGGCGGTGGCGAGGCGCGTAGCATCTGCGGTTCGGGTGTGCTCGACGCCGTTGCCGAGGCGGTGCGTGTCGGCAGAGTCGATGCCTCCGGCAGAACATGCGGCGGAGCGCGCCTTGAACTCAGCGACGGGCCGAAACCGGTTTTCCTCTCGCAGGCAGACATCCGTGAGGTGCAACTGGCGAAGGGCGCAATTGCCGCGGCCATACGCGTGCTGCTGGCCGAGTGGAACGCGCCGGCGTCTAAAGTCGAGCGTGTGTGCGTGACGGGCAAATTTGGGGCCGCGATGAACCCCGCTGCGGCGGTGAGAATCGGATTGCTGCCGCGGATACCGCTCGAGCGCATCCGCCGGCACAGCAACCTGGCTCTGCTCGGCGCGGTCAAGGCGGCTCTGGACACCAGGCTGTTCTTGGAAGCGGAGCGGCTCGCTGCAAAGTGCCGCGAGGTGGTGTTGAGCAGCCACCCGCAGTTCGAGCAAACCTTCATCGACTCGATGGGACTCGAACCATGGAACTGATACCGCGGGTGACGTTCGAGCAGATACGGTGGGAGCGGCTGGAGGAAATAGCCGCCGAACGTCGGAAGGGCGCTAAGGTCATCGGCTACTTCTGCATCTATGCTCCCGTCGAAATCGTCGAGGCAGCGGGCGCGATCCCGGTCCGACTGATGCGGGGCGGGCAAGCGGCCGAGGAGGCGGGCGAGAGATACCTGCGTGCCGACGCCTGCTCGTTCTGCAGCGCGTGCATGGGCAACTTTGATCTTGACCCAGCCTACAAGCAGGTCGACGCCGTGCTGGCGGTGAACACCTGTGATATGATGCGGCGTCTGCCCGAGTCTATCGAGAACCACTTCGGCATTCCCGTGTTCCAGCTCTACATGCCGCGGACGTCCGAGCCTTTGCCGCACCGCGTGGCCGAGTTCCGACGGCAATTGGATATACTCGCTGCGGATCTGGCCGGGCTGACCGGGCGGTCCGTTTCAGACGAGCGGCTGGAGTCAGAAATAGCCGCGTTCAACCATCTGCGGGCAATGCTGCGCCAGGCGAACGACACCCGGCGGGCTAACTCGCCTCTGCTTTCCGGCAGCACGACGCTTGACCTGACAGCCACAGCATGGTTGCTGGGGCCGGTGAAGGCCATCTCGCTCATCGACGAAGTGCTGCGCATGGTCGCGGCACGGCCTCGTCCGGAGACGCAGCGGCCACGGCTGATGCTCGGCGGCAGCATGCTGACCGAAGACGACCGCTGGCTGCTCGACCTTGTCGAAGAGAAAGCCGACATTGTGACCGACATCCTCTGCACTGGTACGCGGTGGTTCGCTGAGGACGTGCCTGGTGGAGGGGAAAGTGGAAATGGCGAAGTAGGGGGGCAAGAGCGCGTCCGGTCGGATGGCAACCCACTGGACCGGCTGGCGCGGTTCTATTTCAGTCGGCCGTGCATGCACCGCCGTCCGAACACCGACCTGCACACGTATGCGGAGGAACTAGTCCGCGAGTTCCGGGTGCAGGGACTTGTGTACAAGACGCTGCTCTATTGCGACCCGTGGAACTTCGAGGCCCGACGCCTGCAGGAAGCGCTGGGAATTCCCATACTGCATCTTGACACCGACTATTCAACCGAAAACCGGGAACAGATGCGCACTCGAGTCGAGGCGTTCTTGGAAACACTGTGAAAGCGGAAAGGGATCGAGAGATCAAGGGATCAAGGGATCAAGTGCCAGGTTGGGCGGACCCGAAGTCGGCGCGCGTGACCTTCGATCAGTGGCTTGACCTGTTTGACCGTGTGCCGGATGAGTTGATTGAGCGGTACCACTACTACGGCAATGGTGAGGCGTGGTCGAAGTACTTGTTCCCACCCCAGACGTTCTCGATCTACGGTGCGCGTCACCTGCGGCGACTCAAGTTCGATAATTCCCTGGCGGCCCTGCGGATGTGGGGATTTGTGCAAAATGAGACCGAGCGGCTGTTCCGAGCAAGGCAGACAGGACGTCGCGTCATCGCAACGATGGGCGACCTTGGCGCGGTCCCGGTCATCGTGAACTCGTTCCCGGGTTGCGTCGCCTTCTACCCCGACTGCATATGGTGGACGCCGTTCGTGATGGAGAGCCGGGTGCTGTTCGATGCCGCCGCCGAGCTGGGCATCGGTGATGCCACGTGCTTCTCGCGCGCGGCTCTGGGCGCATTTTCCAAGCACTCCTACTTCCCTGACCCGGACCTGGTTATTGCCTCGACCGGCGCGTCATGCGACGACTACTCCGGGGTCGAGCAACTGGTGGAGTCTTTCGCACCCGACATGCTCTGGGTCGAGGAGCCGCTTCGCGGAGAATGTCGAATGTCGAATGACGAATGTCGAATGGGCGGAGCCAGCGAGAGGCAAGCGCTCATCGAATTCCTGAAGCGGGAGTACGAGCGGGTCGTCGAGCGGATGGAGAAGCTTACCGGTCACGCTATCACCGAGGTCGAGCTACGCGAGGGCGTGCGTCGGGCGAATCGAGTGCGAAATCTGGTGGCGCGGCTGCGCGATCTGGCGTTCCGCCACGCGGCGTTGGCTGCTCTTGAGATGATGGTTGTTGAGTTCGGAAACCTGCACTACTACTCGGACATGGGCGAATGGACCGCGGTGCTGGAGCACCTCCTAGGCACGGCCGGAGGCCGCGCGAGGGAGGGAGAGCGGGTGCTTCCCGAAGACGCGTTGCGAGTCGTCTGGGTGACACCACCGGCTGACCCGTTGCTTCTCACGTATGTGGAGGACGCGGGCGCGAGGGTGATGGGCACGGAGTACGTCATCAACCAGGCGCTGGAGATCATGGACGAGTCGAAGCCACCGTTGGAGGCGATTGCCGAATCATTCATGGCCGCCTCGCTGATCGGCACTTCAGGGCAACGGGCCAAGTCGGTGATAAGGCAGGCGCGGGAGCGACAAGCCGAAGGTGTTATTATCTCGGGAATACTCGGCGGCTCGCACTGTGCAATGGAGACGCGGCTGATATCCGACATCGTGAAGCAGGAACTCGACCTGCCGGCATTGGAGTTCGATGTCGCGCCGGCTTCGAACGAAATCGGACGGCAGTTGCAGACCAGGATTGATGCTTTCCTTGAGGTGCTGAGGAGCCGCCGGTGAAAGACCTGCTGACCCCGCGTGAGCGCTTTGGCCTCCTGGTTATCGACGAGCCGCAGGACCGCGTGCCGGTATTCCCACTGGTCACGGCCCACGCGGCTCGCCTTGCCGGCATCCCGGTGCGCGAGTACTACACCGCTGGCGCGGCGATGGCGCGATGTCAGCTCGTCGCTCAGGAGACCTATGGCATCGACTTCATCTCCTTTTTCTCCGAGGTCGGGTTGGTAGCCGAGGCCTTGGGGTCGCAGTTCGACTATCCCGAGGACGACCTGCCGTTGCTGACGCGGCCGAAGTGGACCGATCTGACGAGATTGGACGACCGTGTTGTCGGCCCGTTGACCGATGGCCGGCTGCGCGTCTACATTGACGCCGTCACCTATGCTTACGAAGCAAGAGGGGACACGGTGCCGATTCTTGCCTATGTTCCGGCACCGTTCACGACCGCGCAGCAGCTCGTAGACCAGGAGGCGTTTCTCCTCGGTCTGCTGACCGAACCCGAGCGGGTGAAGGAACTGCTTGCCTACGCGACGCGCTCGATAGTTCGTTTCTGTCGCGCTATCATCGGCGCGGGCGGGCTGCCGATTCTTGTCGACCCGTTGGCGTCGGGTAGCGTCATCTCGGCTGAGCACTACCGCGAGTTTGCTCTTCCTTCCGAAGCAGAGGTGATTCGCTACCTTCACCGATATGACCTCGATGTCGTGCTTCACATCTGCGGTGACACCCGAACGACCATCGCCATGATGCCTGAGACCGGAGCTGACCTGCTGAGCATCGATCGTGTCGACGTGGCGGGCGCGATAGCCGGCGCGGGGCAAGCGTGCCGTATCATCGGCAACTACGACACGTCCGCGATCCTGCTGTCAGACCCGAAGACCATTGAACGCGAAGTGGCCGAGATGACAACGGCAGGGAAGAATTGTCCGAAGGGCTTCGTCGCCGCCACCGGCTGTGAGGTGCCGGTTGATACACCTCCCGAGAACGTGCGCGCCTTCGTGCGTTCGGCAAGGCAGGTTGGCTTCAACCCCGATTACGGTCGGAGGAGGAGAGCGTGATTACTGCCGGGATTGACGTTGGTTCGGTGAATACAAAGCTAGTGGTGTTCGACCGCGCGAGCCAACAGGTATTCTGCGAGAGAGTCGTCCCGACCGGGCCGCGACCCCGGGAAACCGCGCACCAGGTCATGGCCGAATGCCGTAGTGAACACAAGGACCTCAGTGGTCACGTGCGCGGTGTGGTGGCGACCGGCTATGCCCGTCATGTTGTGGACAAGGTTGAAGGGACCATCACCGAGATCAAGGCCGCTTCCCTCGGTATCCGCTACTGGCACCCGACGTGCCGGACAGTAATCGACATCGGGGGACAGGACTCCAAGGTGCTCAGCCTCGACGAATCGGGCAAGGTGCGTGACTTCGCAATGAACGACCGCTGCGCAGCCGGGACCGGCCACTTCCTGTCAGTGCTGGCGAAGACGCTGTCGGTGCCGCTCGAAGACTTCGGCCAGTTGAGCCTTGAGTCCCAAAGGCCGGTGCCGGTTTCGAGCCTTTGCGTAGTGATGGCTGAGTCAGAGATACTCTCACTGCTCGCGGCCGACACGCCGGTCGCTGATATCATCGCCGGTCTGCACGAGGCGCTTGCCAGACGCGTCGCCAACATGGCGGCGCGGCTGCGGGTCGAGCCCGATGTCGTCTTTACCGGTGGTGTGGCGCAGAACCCCGGGATGAGGGCAGCGTTGGAGAAGGCGCTGGGAACTCCAGTCACGGTTGCCCGGAAGCCATTGCTGGCCGCGGCGCTCGGCGCGGCTCTGTCCGCTGGGGCCAGCGACTAGACTTCTCGACCTCGCGAAGCAGTGCCTCGACGAGTTCGTCTTCGGCGCAGGTCCTGACTACCCGGCCGTGAGCGAAGACAATGCCGCGGCCTTTGCCGCCGGCAATCCCGAAGTCGGCCTCACGCGCCTCACCGGGCCCATTCACGACGCAACCCATTACCGCTACCTTGATCGGCTCCGCGTGCGCGCTCAGCGCCTGCTTCGTTTTGCGAGTCAGGCCAATGACGTCGATGCCGGTACGACCACAGGTGGGGCAGGAATAGACCAGCGGCCCGCGGCGGCGCAGCCCCAGCGCGCCCAGTAGTTCGTACCCGGCTGTGACTTCCTGCACCGGATCACCGGTCAGCGAGATGCGGATTGTGTCGCCGATACCCTCCAGAAGCAGGACCGACAGCGCGGCGGTGGAGCGAATTGCGCCCTCGAAGGGTGGTCCGGCTTCGGTCAGCCCAACGTGAAGCGGGTACGGCCAGTGCCGTGACAGCTGGCGATACACGGCGATAGTCTCAGGTACATCAGTGGACTTGGCCGACAGCACAATCCTCTTGAACCCAAGCTTCTCGAACGGCTCCAGGCAGACCGTCATGCTTTCGGCCATTGCCGCGACCGTGGGGTGCCGGTGTTTTCGCAAGACTGATTTCTCGACGGAACCGGCATTGACCCCGACTCGGATTGCCGCTCCCGAGTCCTTTGCCGCGTTGACGATCTCGCGCACCTTCCACTCCGCGCCGATGTTACCGGGGTTGATTCGCACTTTGTCGAACCCGGCCTTGATCGCGGCCAGGGCCAGGCGATAGTCGAAGTGGACGTCGGCAACCAGCGGCAAAGCGACACGCTTGCGGATTTCGGGCAGTGCTGCGGCAGCGTTCATGTCGGGCACGGCCATGCGCACCATTTCGCAGCCCGCACGTTCCAGCCGACGGATCTGGCGTACGGTTCCCCTCACGTCGTCGGTGCGCGTCTTGGTCATGGATTGGATAGAGACCGGCGACCGGCCACCGATTGCCAGTGAGCCGACGCCGAAGGCCAGCGTCTTGTGTCGTGGCTTCTGGCTAGTAGCTGACGCGCTCAATCTTCGCCCCGACGGCTCCTAGCTTCGATTCAAGCGACTCGTATCCCCGGTCGAGGTGGTAAATACGTTGGACTTCGGTCTCGCCTTTCGCGGCGAGCCCAGCCAGGACCAGTGCGGCCGACGCGCGGAGGTCGGACGCCATGACCTGTGCCCCAGACAGGTTCTCGACGCCCTGAACGACCGCGGTCCGGCCATTAATGTCGATCCTGGCGCCCATGCGGTTAAGCTCCAGCGCGTGCAGGAACCGGGCTTCGAAGACATTCTCGGTCACTACACTCGTGCCCTGGCCGCATGCCAGGAGCGCCGTGAACTGAGCCTGCAGATCGGTCGCGAATCCGGGGTATGGCGCGGTTGTGATCGTGACCGATGCGGGACGTCGCTCCGCGCTGACAATGAGCTTGCGTTTTCCCGTCTCCACGGTTGCGCCAGTCTTGCGCAGGCAGTCGATGGCCGATGTCAGGTGGGCTGGTTCGCAATCGGTGATCTCCAGGTCGCCGTGCGTTATGGCGGCTGCGACCGCAAGCGTGCCGGCCTCAACCCGGTCCGGAATCGGCCGGTACTCGGTGCCGCGCAGGCGCTTCACACCCCTGATTCTGATGACCGGCGTACCGCCGCCTTCGATCCTGGCGCCCATGCCGGTCAGGAAATCAGCGAGGTCCGTGACTTCCGGCTCGCAGGCGGCGCCCTGGATGACCGTGTCGCCTTCGGCAAGCACTGCAGCCATCATCGTGTTGGCGGTCGCGCCCACGCTGGGCCCGGATGCGCCTTCGAGCAGCATGCTGCCGCCGCGCAGACGGCCGGTGGCGTGGATGTAACCGTGTTCGATGTTCACTTCCGCCCCGAGCGCGGCGATGCCCTTCAAATGCAGGTCAACCGGGCGCGGACCAATAGCGCAGCCGCCCGGCAACGAGACCCGCGCGTCGCCGAAGCGTCCCAGCAAGGGTCCGAGCACGTAGTAGCTGGCGCGCATCTTGCGCACGATATCGTAGCTGGCGATGCGTTCGACTTTGCCTGCCGCTGTGATTCGGACGGTGTGCTTTCGCTGTTCGACCTGGATGCCGAGCGAGCGGAGGAGCTTGGTCATGGTTTTGACGTCCTCCAGGAGCGGCACGTCACGGATCGTGCACGTTTCCTCGGTCAGCAGGCACGCGGCAAGAATGGGAAGGACCGCGTTCTTGGCGGCAGCGACGGCGACCGAACCTTCGAGGCGGGTCGGACCACGGATGATAAACTTGTCCATCGAACACATATTCTTGGGTCCCGAGATGGAAAGTCAAGGACAGGAGTCGTGAAGTCCGATCCGTCCGCGGGCATCGCACCGTCGGCAAGTCGGGCCGTTCGGGCCGGACCATACCTCCTTGACTTCCGCTTTGGGCAGCCTATAGTAGTCCTCGCTTGCTCCGACCGGCGCAGAGCGAGGTGCTGCGTGGTCGCAATGGTTCAGCTTTCAGGATAAACAGAACAACGGCTCTGTCCGAGCAGAGCCGAAAGGAGGATCGATGTTCGTTGCTATTCTGTCAATTGTGCTGCTGTCGGTCACGCCGGGCGGCCCGGTGCCACCCAGCGGGCCGGTGCCGCTCGGCGGCGGCGGGCCGGACACATTCGGTTACAAGTACCTGGACTCGGACACGACCGGGCCGGGCGCCCCTACGTACAATTGGTTCAGCATCAAGGGCGTGGGCACCAAGATAACCAGCCTCGGTGACGACAACACTGCCGGGCCGTTTGCGATCGGGTTCAACTTCCCTTATTACTGGTACCGTGTCAGCTCAGTCATCGTCGGTTCCAACGGCTACATCACGTTCGGCGACGCTTCTTCGAATGCATCGCCTTTCCACGCGGTCCCGAGCACGTCCAAGCCGAACAACCAGCTTGCCCCGTTATTGACTGACCTTGACTGCGGCTCCACCTATTCGCCTCACGGATCGGTCTGGTACTGGACGAACCACAGCGACAGCTTCATCGTTGAGTACGACAGCATCGGGTTCTGGAGCACGGGCGGCAACAACACGTTCCAGATTCTTCTGACCAAGGCGGACTCGTCCATCAAGTTCCAGTACCAGCAACAGAGCGGCGCGCCGTACAACGGCTGGAGTGCCACCGACAACCAGACCGGTATCGAGAATGTCTCGGGCGCTATCGGCCTGAACTACCTGTCCGGCACGACTCCGGCGAGTAACGCAATCCACGACAGCCTCGCGGTCCGTTTCTTTCCGCCCGAGTCAACCACGCTGAAGGTCCACGACGTGGGTGTCCGCAATGCGATGAACGACCGCAACGGCGGTGTGTTCACGGTCAACGGCCGGCCGCTCTCCTTCTGGGCAGTGGTCAAGAACTACGGCAACCAGGCCGAGGCCGGGTACCAGACCTACTTCAAGGTGCTGCGGCAGAGCGGTACGACTCTCTTCTCTGACTCAACGTGGGCCTCGCCGTCGAATGCCGGCCAGACCGAATCACTGCCGCTCGCGGGCCAGTGGCGGCCAGCCACGAACGGCACCTATGTCATCAAGATCTACACCAAGATGAGCGGTGACATGCTGGCCGCGAACGACACGGCGACGATCGAACTCCACGTGGTCTCCATGCCGGCACTGCTCACTTACGACAGCGGCACGCCCCCCAGCTCGATGTACTGGAATGCCCCGGGCGGCTTCGGCAACCGGTTCGTGCCGCCGGTCTACCCGTGCTCGATACAGGGCGCGCGGGTCTACATGCAGGAGAACGCGGTGACTTCGACGCCGTCTATCTCCATCTGCGCCCCGGACTCCCTGGGCGCGCCGGGTGCGGTGTTGTACGAATCGACGGTCACGGTTTCCTCCGCGGCCTGGTACACTGTGACTCCGTCCAGCGCGGTGGTCATTGACAGCGGTGCGTTCTTTGTCTGCGCCATGTCGGACACGACCGGCGAACCGTCGTTCGGCATGGATTCCGTCCCGCCGCTCTCCAACCAGGGTTGGGAAAACAGCGGGGTATGGGCACCGAGCCGCGACGGCGACGTGCGTGACGTCGCCGCGAACGCGACGATTTCCGGACCGGTCGGGATTCTGGAGCCGGTGAAGGCGACGCCGATCCGGGCGCCGGCGCGGATTGATGTCAACCCGAATCCGTTCGGCGGCATGACCACAATTCGACTGCTCAACCCGACCGGGCTGGAGAAGGCGGTGGAGCTCTACGATGCAACCGGCAGCGTGGTGCGGACACTCAGCCTGAGCCGCGACCAGGCGATACTCGATGGCCGGCATCTGGCGGGCGGCATCTACTTCGCTCGCGTGGCCGGGGCCGAGGCGCCGGTGGCCAAGGTCATCGTCACGCACTAGGCGAGTAACTCTCCACACAGCGGCGGGGAGGCAACTCCCCGCCGCTTCGTTCACGCGGGCTCCGCGCCGCTGTGCCAGATGCCTTGACAAACGGACTGAGCGGGTGTATAACAAACCAAGGTATGGTCGAGAAATGGCCCAGCCGGGCCCGGATGCATGGTGAAAATCGCTCTCCTGCTTGCGCTGCTTCGACGGGGGCAGAGCTTGAAGCCGGGTGCGAACGACGTCAGCCGCCTCAGCCCCGGCGTTTACTTTGTGCGTCCGGCGTCGGGCGTGATGCGTGATGCGTCAAGCGTCACCAAAACGGTCGTGACGAAGTGGGGACTCACCACTTAGACACAGAGAGGAAGGGATGAAACCGGAAAGGCTGAACCGGGAAGCCGGAACCGGCATTCATCCTTCATCCCTCCGCCTTCATCCCTTCTGTCGTATGCTTGGCGTTCTTGGCGTCTTGGCGGTTCAATATCGGATTCGGGACTACCGTGATTGCTTGACATTATGGAAGACGTCGCCACACTGTTGGTACGCATTGGCCGTGGCCGGCCGGCATGGACTGAGAGCGCGTGCCGCCTCAGGGGGCGGGGTACGCTCAGCAACAGCGGCACTGCCCGGCGCCGGGTTGAAGGAAGCCGACGGCGGCTCAATGCCGCAAAAGGAGGAGGCATGTTCGGAAGGAAAGTAGCTTGTGCAGCATCTATTTGCGCCCTGTGGAGCCTGCTCGTAGCCGGTGAGGCGCGGACGCTCCCGGGCAGCAACCATCGGACCCGTAGTCAGTATTCCAATTACAACCACATCGCCCGAGTTCTGCGCGGGGAGCACCAAGCGGTCTGGCCGCCGCGCAGACCAATTGCGGAAAACAGGGACAGCCCCTCGGAGCGCTTGCGTCGGACGTGCCCGGGGCACCGTAGGAACGAGCAGCGCGGTACAGTCCCTGTTTTCCATGGCGGGAGATTCGACGACGCGTTCATGGTCGACACCGGCGTAGTGCTTGGGCCGGCATCCGGCTCGCAGTACTGCTACGGCGCGGCGTCGAACGGGAACGGATGGCGCGTGATGTGGTCGGACGACAACAACTACTCTGTTCGTACCAGCGGCATTGGTACGGGTGGATCCTTGCTCGACCCTCAAGGAAGTCTGGTTGGACAAGAGCAGTATTCGTATACAGGACTGACCCGGTCGATCACCGGCACGGGTTCCGGCTTCATCGCGGTCTGGACTTCCGGGTACGACGATAGCATCTGGGCGGCGCGGCTGGACTCGGCCGGGACGCCCCTGGATTCGTTTCTCGTCTGGGCCAGCGATAGCGGGCAGAACACACCGGCGGTCGCGTTCGACGGCGATTCCACCTGTCTTGTGGTGTGGACTGAAAACCCCTATGGGAACAGCGACATCTATGCGTCACGAGTGACGACCGGCGGCCGGGTCTTGGACACGGTGCCGTTTCCGGTGGCAAAGGAGTCCCTGCAATACGAGATGACGCCCACCGTTGCGTTCGGACACGGATTATTCCTGGTGGCATGGACTGCGTACGATACGATTTCGGCGACGGCCAAGGCGACAAGAGTATCGAGAACCGGCAGCGTACTCGGTCGCGCCATATTCCTGCGCCACGATCCGGCAAGCATACAGGCATTCCCGTCACTGGCATTCGGTGACACGTGCTTTCTTGCGTCATGGGCCGAAGGCACGGCGCAACCTGATATTTACGCGGCTCGCGTTTCCGTGTCCGGAAACCTTGTCGACACTACCGGCATACAACTGTGCAGCGGCCCGACCTATGACGAGTATCCATCGGTCGGGTTCGACGGCACCAGGTATCTTGTCATGTGGTGCGCGCTTGATACCACGTCGTACCGTGGTTCTCTGCGTGGCCGCAGGATGACGGTGGACGGCGTTCCGCTCGATTCAGGTCTGATTCGGCCCGACGCGGGAGGATTCTCCTGCGAGTACCCCGGCGTGGCCGCGGACCACGCGAACTTCCTCGTCGCCTTCAGCGAGTATGACACTCTCTCCTATGACTACGGCGTGAGCTGCACACGTATCAGCCCGGGCGGGGCAGTGCTCGATTCCGGCATCTTTTTCCCGTTGGGTCCGGATGCCCAATCCGGTCCAAGCAGCGCCTCCAACGGGACCGACTACTTCGCCGCGTGGCTTGAGTCTGCGGACCAGGGCTCGGCAGTCAGCGCAGCACGGATTAGCGCCGGCGGCATCGTGCTCGACCCGGTCGGATTCCCGGTCAACGATGCGCCGGGGAACAAGCAGAGTCTGGCGACCGGGTTCGGAGATTCACTCTATTTAGTGGCCTGGGCGGACTATCGGAGCGTAGATGGCAGTACGGACATTTGGTGTGCGCGGGTAGACAGTAATGGGACGGTTCTTGACTCGGCGGGCATCGTGGTCTGCGCCGCGACGGGTTATCAGGACCAGCCCGACATCAGCTTCGACGGCCAGAACTTCCTGGTGGTCTGGCAGGACTATCGCTCCGGGATGACCGACAACATCTACGCGGCCCGAGTCAGCCCGGCCGGAGTCGTGCTCGACCCGGGCGGCTTTGTGGTGGCTGCTGCCGACACGTTTGACGATGTGCAACCGGCAGTCTGCTTCTCGGGAAGCGACTTTCTCGTTACTTGGCCAGGTACGAACACCAATGCATATGGGAGCAGAGTCTATGGAGCTCTTGTCAGCCCTGCCGGCCAGGTTACCAAGCCGAGGTTCGTAGTCGGCGGCGCGGACAACTACCAGACCTCGCCATCGGTTGCGCGCGGGCCGTCCAGCTCGCTTGTGGCATGGGAGGACGACCGCTCCGGCTATAGCAGCGTATACGCAGCCCGAGTCCGGGCTGACGGGACCGTTCCGGACCCCAACGGCATATTCATGGATTCGACCGGCTATACCTCACCCTCCCCACGCGTCACTTCCAGCGGGTCCGCATTCAAAGTGCTGTGGCGTCGCCAGAACTACGCCGGAGATACCACCTACTTCGTCGCGGCCCAGGTTGACACGGCCGGAAACGTCGTCCGGAAAGGAGATTGGTTCGGGCTGCCCGGTTACGACGACGGGTTCGACGCGGTCTATGGCAGCGGCCCGGATTTGTTGCTGCTGTTCAGTTGCTACACCGACACGGCGATGGGTCATTACTACGGCGTCGACCGCCTGTGGGGAACGCTCGGAGTGCCACTCGGAATCCAACATGCCGACAGCCGGCAGTTGAGGAAAACGACCAGCGGGGCCACAGTGATCCACGGCGTGCTGGTGCTGGGCGCAGTAGACAGTAGACAGCAGACAGTAGACAGGACGGAACTGCTGGACGCAGCCGGACGGAAGGTCGCCGAGTTGCACACAGGCACGAACGACGTGAGCCGCCTCAGCCCCGGCGTGTACTTCGTCCGGGCTGAAAGCCGTAAGCTGTCAGCCGCAAGCTGTCGCAAGGTGGTCATCGCGAGATAGGAGGATGGAATGAAGTTCCGTGCTGCCCTATCTGCCGTCTGCATCCTGATTTCATACGGACTAGCCCTGACGCCTCATTTCAACCCCCGGGATGGAGTCCGGCAGGCGCACTCCAGTCACTCCGAGCCTCGGCCCAGCAGCGCGTTTCTGGTCGACACGAGCATTACGTATGTTAACCCAGCCGAGGACCGCAGCGCCCCGGCGGTCGCGTTTGACGGCACCAACTACCTTGCAGTCTGGGAGGACTTTCGCAACTCAGAATGGAACATCATCGGAGCGCGAGTCACGCAGGCCGGCGTGTTGCTTGACACGGGCGGTTTCCTGATCTCCGAGAATTCGGACCAGCACGACCCGGCGGTCGCGTTCGATGGCACAGTCTTCCTCGTTGTCTGGTCGGAAATTCGCGATACCGTAAGAGACATTCGCGGGGCGCGGGTGACGCCGGCCGGCACGGTGCTTGACCCGGCGGGCATCGAGATCTCCACCGCTCCCGGCGGCCAATTCTATCCCGCGGTTACGTATGACGGCACGAATTTCGTGGTAGTATGGAGCTACACACAGGGAGGCATCCATGGCATCCATGGTGCGAGAGTGTCGTCGGCGGGCGCAGTGCTGGACACTGCCGCTATTGTGATTTCGACCCATACGGACGACAGCCCATCGGCCGTTGCTTCTGACGGAACGGGTTCTCTGGTTGTTTGGCAGTTTAGTGGTTCCGTCATTTGCGGTGTGAGGTTGGCGCCAGGCGGGACGGTGCTTGATTCTGCGGCCATCACGATATCGGATGGGTCCCAAGGGCGAGCGTATCCCGCAGCAACGTATGACGGCACGGACTACGTTGTTGTATGGCAAGACAGCAGAAGTTCGCTGTGGGACATCTACGGCGCACGGGTGAGTAAGCAGGGCGTTGTTCTCGATACATCAGGCATAGCGGTCACTGCCGTTGGTAACCAGACGTACCCGTCGGTTACGTTCGATGGCGAGAACAATCTGGTGACATGGAGTGACAAGCGGAATGGGGCGGATATCTATGGTGCCCGTCTGAGTCCCCAAGGGACCGTTCTCGATACGTCGGCGATTCAGATCTGTGGGGCGCCCAACCGGCATGATGATCCGGTAATCGCGGCCGGTCCTGAGAACTGCCTCGTAGTCTGGTGGGACCAACGGCATGAGTACACTACTATCTCTGGTGCACGCGTCGACCACAACTGCACTGTGCTCGACCCCGAAGGCATTCCGCTATCCCTGGCCGCGAATTTCGAGGAGCATCCGGCTGCTGCGTTTGATGGCGAGAATTTCCTCGTCGTGTGGCAGAGCTACAATGGCAACGACTGGGACATCTTGGGCATCCGCGTGGCCCCGACGGGCAAGATTCTCGACCCGGTGCCCATCCCCATCTGTACACTTGCCACCGACCAATCTGCTCCGAAGGTCGCCTTCGATGGCGCCAACTACCTGGTCGTCTGGGAAGACTGTCGCAGCAACAGCTATGGGAGCATCTACGGAACACGTCTGACACCAGGTGGCGTTGTTCTTGACGTGGGCGGGTTTCCTATTGGCGGTTCTGCGCCCGCCCAAGACGGCTTCGAGCCGGCAGTCGCGTTTGGCGGCGGCTACTATCTTGTGACATGGGCCGGTGACGCCGGGACGGATAATATCTACTGTACGCGTGTTGCCACGGACGGCCGCGTCCTGGAAACCCAATTGCTGGGCTATTATCCCTTTTCGGGCAGTCTCGAACCGGCGCTTGACTACAACGGCGATAACTTCCTTGTTGTCTGGGAGCGTTGGCCCTTGAGCTACCCTGTTGACATCTATGGTGGTCGCGTAACTCCGGCCGGCCAGGTGCTCGACGGTTATGGCTTTGAGATATCCGGGGCCGCAGGCGATCAGCGAACCCCAGTGGTTGTAAAAGGAAAACCTGCCTCGCTCGTCGTGTGGGAGGACGCGCGTCGCGGTGAGTCTGACATCTATGGCGCGCGGGTGACCGCCGATGGTGTGGTTCTGGATGTCTCGGGCATTCCTATCTGCACGGCCGCGCGGACCCAGATGGCCCCGGCGGCCACTCCGGACGACAGTAACTTCTTCGTGGCGTGGTCAGACGACCGCAGCCGCGACTGGGACATTTACGCTGCACGAGTCAGTTCGCAGGGCAGCGTTGTCGATTCGGTCGCGCTCGTGGCGCAGCAGTACGGCCAGGTGAATCCGGCTTTCGGGCGGGGCACGGCAGGGCTGAGCCTCATGGTGTACCAGAGTCTTGCCCCGACGATTCTGGGCCGATCAGCGGACGCGCCCCGCATCTGGGGGTTCTTGCTGAACACGCCCTTCGGCGTGACCGGTGACGTGGCAAAGGCGACTTCATTCGCATCGCATGCGACGGTCGTCCGCGGCATCCTCTTCCTGCCGCGGGACATGACCGAATTGCCCGGCAATTCGGATCGTGTCCCAAGGCCCGTGCTGCTCGACATCTCGGGCCGCAAGGTGCTCGATCTTCGTTCCGGCGCGAACGACGTCAGTCGCCTCAGCCCCGGCGTGTACTTCGTGCGAGAAGCTCAAGCCAAAGCTGTCCGGAAGGTGGTCCTGACGCGCTAGAGCGCGGCCTCAACAGCACCAGTCGGGACTGGCCTCGCGGCTCGTCAGAAGGCTCCACAGATTGCTCGCCCAAGAGCTTGCTGGATGGCCTCTTGCATTCCTGGTGTCTGCGTACCGCCGCAAGCTGCCGTCCTTGGAATGATGAAGGCCATGGTCAGCGCCCAATCAGCCGACACGCTGCATACCGGTCTTCAAACCACTCAGCAAACCACTCGGTAATTCACTCGGCGAGTCACTCGGCGTGTCACTTGGCAAGTAACTTACCGTCTCACTCGGCAAGTCACTTACCGACTCACTAGACGAGTCACTGGGTAAGTCACTCGGCAACTCACTGGGCAAGTAACTGGGCATGTCACTTACCATGTCAGTCGGTAAGTAACCAGGCGAGTCACTCACCGAGTCACTCGGTGACTCACCAGGCAAGTGACTCGGTAAGTCACTCGGTAAGTGACTGGGGGAGTCACTGGGGGAGTGACTGGGGGAATCACTGGGGGAGTGACTTACCGAGTGCTGGCGCAGGTCACGCTGCATGCCAATTATAGCATTGAATATCAATAGCTTAAGCTTGTTGATAGCGCCAGTTGATGGGTGGAATACGCTCTGGTACTATGGCGTTGCAACGAGCAGGACACGAATGGAGGAACGACATGACTGCCCCGAAGAAGAGAGCGGTTCGCTGGAAGGCTAAGTGCAACCTGAGACGAGTCGGGGAGAAGCTTGGCGACCTGCGCGAGGACCTGGCCGTGCGCCAGGAAGCAACCATTCCCCGGGTGTCCGCCATGGAAACCAAGGTCAAAGCGGTCCTCAACGCCTGCGTGGTCTCGACCTTACGGGCTCGCCGCTTGTGCTTCACGGACTCGACAACTGGACCTCTGGACCACTCGACCCCTTGTTGTGGACATCGACTCGCCTTCTGACGGGGCCGTCGAGGCCAGCCGGCCTGGCAACAGCGGTCAGCAGGAGCCGACTCGGCCTTGCCGCGCGTCGGTAAGTCTCTGTCCTCGTCCGAGCATGACGCGATTGCGTAGCTCGCCCGTTCAGATGAGTCGCGGCCTCCGCGTCGCAAGGCGACGGCCCTTCCAACGGGCGCGGCCGGTCAATGCCAGCACCATTGCCCGTATGCCGGTGAACGCTGATACGGTGACGATTGCCGGGCCGAGGAGAAACAGGTGCCAAGGGAGGCCGAACTCGAGCGAGGCCAGCAGCCAGATGCCGGCTTCGATGACGATTGTCGCCGCCGGCACGAGAGGCACCGGGTGGCCGGCCGCCACTGCCGCGGCAACGCCGGCTATCGGGTGCCAGGTTATCGTCAGCAGCCAGCACCACACGAACAACGCTACCAGCACGCGGTAGTTGAACAAGGCGAACAGGTTTTTGCTGAATCCGGCGACCGCGTCCCGCAGACCGCAGTACATCCGCGCGCTGGCCAATGACGTCGCGTCCAGCAGGCAGGTGCGAAATCCCTTGCGCCGAGCCAGCTTGGCGAGCGCAATGTCCTCAGTGGCGTGGTCCCTGACCGCGTGGAACCTGCCAACTGCCTCGTATGCCTCTCGCCGGAAAAGGAGGAACTTCCCGTTCGCGGCAGTGAACGCGACGCCGCGCGGAAACAGCCGACTCACGGCCATCGGCAGCAACGACAGAATCGACCACGGCACGAATGGGACCGTCAACTGCTCGCCCAGGGTCGGAACTCGGTTCGCGGTGACCGCGGTCAGCAGGTCGGCCCGCATCGCACTCATGGCGTTCACCGCCGACCTTACCGCCTGCGGCTGAAACACGGTGTCGGCGTCAGTGAAGAACAGCAAATCGCCTTTCGCGGCGTCGGCCAGTTGCTCGCACGCCCATGCTTTGCCGTTCCAGTCGGCGGGCAGCGGCTGTCCCTGCAGTACGCGCAGCCGGTCCGAATTCAGCTCGGCGAGTATAGCCGCAGTGCGGTCCTGAGAGCCGTCGTCCAGCACAATGACTTCGAGGTCAGCGTAGTCCTGCGCCAGCAGCGAGCGCACGCAGGCTCCGATGGCCTGCTCCTCGTCGCGGGCCGGCACCAGCACCGAGACCTTCGGCCTGCCTGGCGCCGGCGGGAACCGGTCCACGCGCTTGAGCAGCAGCGCGTTGGTCACGGCAATCAGCGTCTGCACGCAGACGAAGCCGAGAATGTGAGTCGAGTGGACCAGCCAGTCGAGCAAGCTCACCCGACAGGTCTGGAGTTCAGGTGCTTGAGGGCGACCACTGCCGCATTCACGGTCCATGCCGCGACCAACGGCGCCTGGGGGTGTCGCCAGAATAGGTATATGAGTAGAAAGGCCAAGGCGACCAGCGTGCTCCAGTCGTCACGCAGCCGGAATACCAGCTTGCAGAGAGCAAGCACGGCGCCCAGCAGGCACGGCGCTTCCCACAAAGTCATGCCCGACCAGACACCGAACGTTACCGTAATCGCCTTGCCACCGCGCAGACGCAGGAACGGCGAGAATGCGTGCCCGAGTACCGGCGCGACCATGACCGCGGCCAGCCACCATCCGCGGAAACCGAGGAGCCAGTAGGCTGCGGCTACCGGCAGCCAGCCTTTCAGGAAATCGAGCAGCAGCGCGAGGCTGCCGACGAGCGGGCCCGCGGCCCGGAATGCGTTGACCGGGCCCGGGTTGCCGTCACCAACCCGGCGTACGTCGCCTCCGGCCAGCCGCGCTAGCCACATGGAGAACATCAGCGAACCTGTGTAGAATCCCACCACGACCATCACGATGCCGCGCAGCAGCAGGACTAGTTTCCTCCGGTTGCCGGACTCAGGATGAACTCATGGTCGCTGTACACGTCCTGGATTGTGATGCGCCTTCGCATCAGGTCGAAGAGGAACTTGAGCTTGAGGTCCATGTTCATGTCGAACCGTACCGGCACCCAGAACCCGTTGACCCGGTCATAGTCGAGTACCATGCTCGCGTCGGTCACGACGAATGGCAGGCGCGCGGGCAGAAACTCCATCCGCACCACGTCGAAGCTGTCCTTCAGCACCCAGGCCTGTCCGCGCACGGTCTTGTCCGAAGGTGATACCGGCTCGAACCCGACAATCCAGGCGTCCAGTCCGTGGCAGGTCCCGGACGAGATTACGTCGTAGTGGTAGTCTGCCCGAGTCTGAAGCATGAAGGGCATCCTGGAATCGGTCGACATCACGCCTTTGCTGCGCAGGTCGGCGATGGTGCGTTCCCGATCGCGGCCCTGTAACTCGCGCCCGTTGGCGGTGACCGAGAGGAACTCATTCTCCTGCTGCCCGCCACGCCTCCATGAAACGCGCCGAGTGCAACCGATGGTCTTCGCCGTACCGGCTTTCAGGTCCTGCTCCTCATACCGGTAGACCGCGTTGTAGCTGACACCCGCTGTCAGGCGATTCGTCTGTGCCAGCCGGTCAAACACGCGGTCTACTACCGAGTCTTGCCCGATTGTTGCTATTGCCAGGACAAGTGCCAGCCAGCTCATGTGTACGATTCTCCAATCATCCGCGCGGCCGCGCGGCCGTCGGCAACCGCCTGCAGGGCAGAGCAGTGACCACGCACGACCGCCCCACACGCGACGACATTGTTCTTCGCCTTCAGCCCATCCCCAACCGCGTCCAGTCCGGCAACAAGCGATTTACCTTCAATGCCCGCGGCAATCACGACCGCGGTGTGTTCCTGGGCAAGCCCGCCGACATACTTGACCGGCTTGTCGCCGCTGAATATGGCTCCGGCGTGAAGCACGCCGTTGAGGTCGCGTGCCAGGACGTCCTTTGTCAGCAGCGCCGGGTCGAGGTCAAGCAGACTGCCGCCCGGCTCGGCGCGCTTGTCCCACAGCGTCACTTTCCATCCGGCGCGGGCAAGGAAGTAGGCGCAACTCAGACCGGCCGGGCCGGCGCCGATGATGGTGGCGGACTTGCCTGATTGTTCGGGTTGGTCGGTTCGCCAGCCGCGGTCGCCGGCCTCGCGGCAAACCCACGCCTCGAGTTCGGCAATCCGCACCGGGCCGTCGGCAAAGCTCATGCGCAGGCAGTGCCGTTCGCAGCTCGGGCCCGGCCGGCAGATGTGTCCGAAGACTTCGGCCAGCGGGTTGGTCTGACGCAGGGCCCGGGCCGCGCCCGCGAAGTTGCCGGCTTCGATCCGGCGCATCACGTTCCGTATGTCATTCCCGGTCGGGCAGGCGCAGGTGCAGTCCGGCGCCTCGCAGTATTGGCACTCGCGCGCAAGCCGCATCGCCCGTACCGGGTCGAGCGGCTCGCCCTGACTCGGCAGCGGGGCAAGCGGCTTGCCTTTGACGATGTGGACACGCTGACGCTCGAATTCACGGCGGCCGTACTCGGGTTTGCCGGCCGCACGCAGGACAAGGTTGGCAGCGCCGATTCCGGAAACCGTGACCGCCGGCGTGCCCATGCCCATCACGGTTGAATCACCGCATAGAAACAGATTGGGCCAGTCGCTCTGCCCGTGCAGGCGTTTCATCAACTGCTGGCCGATGGCCTGCTTCGGCCCGCCGACCGCGCCGCCATTCTTGAGCGTATAGCGTTCGATGGTGGCGGGCGTCCCTGCTTCAAGTACGAGGATGTTGCGGCGCAGGTCCGGGAACAACGTCTCAATCTGGTCCATGGTCCGCGCCACCGCCGCGGCCTTGCGCTCGCGGTAGTCCGCGCTCCGGTATTCCTCGCTCCAAGGGCTGGGCCAAGGCTCGGGCGAAGGCGCAATGGTCGTGATGGCATGGGTGCCGGGCGGACAGATGGACGGGTCGTCGAGCGATGAAATGTAGAGCGTGAGATCGCCCTGGTTCACGCCCTCGATGTCGGCAATCAGCATCTCGACCGGGAGAGTGCCGGCAGGAATCGCTTCGGCCTTGACCCCGATGTAGAGCACGAGGCTGGCATAGGTCGGGACCAGGCTCTTCGCCCAATCGGCCCGTCCCGGCTTCTGGAACTCGGGCCGCACGAGTTTCCCGTACAAGTTCCAGACTGTGACACCGGCAACAATGGCGCGGGCTCGCACAATCGTGCCGTCCTCGAACCGCACCCCGGTCGCCTTGCCGCCTTCGATGAGAATCTCGTCCACGCGGCGGCCATACAGCGTCTGTCCGCCCGCATCTTCAAGCGCCTTCTCCAGCGTGGAGGAGTAGACCTGCGGTGAGCGGGCCGGGTAATACGCGCCGCCCACGTGGTTGTCCACGAACATCGTCGCCGCGAGGATGGCCGGGGTCTCGGCCGCGGTGCAGTAGACATAGACCGAGCAAAGCTTGTCGAAGAAGGCCATCAGCTCCGGGTCCTTGACGAACCGGCGCAGGACCTTCTCAGTCGGCATCGAGAGCATTCGGAGCGACGCGAGCATGGCGGCGGGGTGGCGCAGCAGCTTCTTCAGGTTCTCCTGGGGAGGGATTTCGGTCGGGGGCACGACCATCTGCTGGCTGGCGATGACGTTGAAGTAGAGCTTGTGCAGATAGGAGTAGAGTGCTCGCACCTCGTCGGCCTGCTTCGGAAACGCGGCGCAGAGCTCGGAGACGAACCGGTCGTAGTCCGGCCAGAAAACGATGGGCTTGCCGTTGAAGTGCATCCGGAGCAGGGCCTGGTGCTCGATGACGTCCACGTCCGCTTCGAGCTGATTCATCACGAACCGGTGCGGGTTGACGCCGCGCTCGCCGAACCCGTACATCAGCGCGGTGCCGGTGTCGAAAGAGAAACCCTTGCGCCGGAGGGTCGTGCACATCCCGCCGGGCAGGTAGTGGTGCTCGACCAGGAGCGTAGAGAGCCCGCCCCGCGCGACCAGTGCCGCCGCGGTCAGGCTCGATAGCCCGGAACCGACGACGATTACATCGTACCGGTCTCGAACCTCACCCTCAGGCAGCAGTTTCATCGCGGCCTCGCTGAGCAATCCGGAGAACTGCGTCGGGCGGACAACATGACCGGCACGCCGGCAGACCCGTGGCGTCGGATTGGTGCAGTGATGTCGTCTCGGTTTGGCATTTATCCATCATAGCCGGTGCGGCAGCACGGTCAAAGCTCGGTATGGCGTGTGCCGCCGCGCCGGCTTGACTTTCGCCCCGCCAGGCGGCATATTACTGACGTGCTCAACCCGCGACGCAGAGCGTCAGCGACCGGGACTCATGCCGTCGTCGTGACCTTCAAAGAAACCATACGTCCGATGTCCGAGATCGACCGGGCCGTACCCAATTGGCCGACACAGCAGGCGGTGTCTAGACCAACGCCGGACATCGGCTAGAATCGGCGTATGATGGAAGGCGCGACGCAGCAGACTAGCGGACCAGTGGTCTTCACTATCGGACACTCGAACGTCACGCAGGAGGCATTCGTTGCTCTTCTGAAGACGCACAACATCGAGGTGCTGGTAGACGTGCGTTCGGCACCGTACTCGAAGTACGTGCCGCACTTTAATGGCGACGCGCTGAAGCAGGCCGTGCTGAAAGCGGGCATCAAGTACTTGTACCTTGGCGCAGAACTCGGCGGCAGGCCGCGCGAGCGGGGGTTCTACGATGAGAAGGGCCACGTTCGCTATGACCTGATTGCCGAGTCGCCCGAATTCCGCGAGGGCATCGAACGGCTCCTGCGCGGGATTCGGGAACACCGCGTCGCGCTCATGTGCAACGAAGAGGACCCGCATGAGTGTCACCGCCGGTTGCTGGTGGGGCGGGTGCTGACCGCGCGCGGCGTGACCGTGCTTCACATCCGGGGCGACGGTCGCGTTCAGGCTGAAGCCGAACTGGCCGAGGCCGAGCGAAAGCACGCGCCGCCGGAGGTGCAACAGGAGTTCGGATTCGTGACAAAGGAGAAGCCGGAGTGGAAATCTACACGGTCGGTTTCGCAGGCAAGACCGCCGAAGCTTTCTTCGGGGCGCTGAAGCGGGCCGGGGTCCGTCGCGTCGTAGACATACGCTTGAGGCCGAACGGCGGTTTGTCGCTCTTCGCGCGCGGCACCGACCTGCCTTACTTCCTGCGCGAGTTGCTGGATGCGAACTACGTGCACCTGCCGCTGCTTGCGCCCACGAAGGAGCTTCTAGACGATTACCGCAAGAAGAAGATTGACTGGCCGGAGTACGAACGCCGCTTCCTGGCACTGCTGGATGAGAGGAAGGTGGCGGCGGAGTTGGACCGCGAGTTGTTCTCAGCTCCGGCGGCGCTGCTCTGCAGCGAGGCTGAACCCAAGCGATGTCACAGGCGACTGGTTGTCGAGTACCTAGCACTGCACTGGAAGGACATGAAGGTCGTTCATCTCTAGACGTGACCACATGCGCATAGTCGTCACCCATGTTACGCAAATGGGTGAGAACCACGTGTGCGTGGCCGGCATCGACGACACGCACTACCACGTCCGGCCGCAGACACTCTCCGGCAGGGCGCTCGGACCGGAAACGCTGCTGGAGAATGGAGGACCTTTTGAGCTCGGACTTGAAGTCGCACTCGGTGCTGGCACGCCGCGCCCAGTTCCTCCACATGTCGAGGACTTCGTTTGCGATCCCTACATCGCCGAAGTCCTGCGCCCAGTGCCGCCGACCGAGTTCTGGAGTCTGATACGGGAAGTCTCTCAGCCGTCGCTACGGGAGATATTCGGCGAGGCCCTCCACCTTTGGCATGACCACTGGGTGACAGAGTGCGGTCAGGGCACGCGTTCCCTTGGCTTCCTGCGGCCTGAAGCCGCGGAACTACGGCTAAGCCCTGAGGAGAAGCCACGCGTGCTGCTCTCGAACGGGATAGATGTCGCGCTCAACGACCTACGCTTCCATATGCCACAGGGAGCTACGGTCGTCGAACTGCTGGATGCTACCAATCGGCGCATTCGCGCAGGCGAGGATCTCATACTCGGCGTGGGTCTGACACGGTTCTACGACGATCCCGGGTACCACTTTCTGCAAGTCACGGGCGTCTTCTTGCACGATTCGCCGCTCAATCTGACCGGACCGGAGGATTATTAGTCATGATCGAAGATGCGCGGTTAGAAACGAGGATCACTGACGTTTGGTGGCGGAGTATCGGCAGTCGTACGAGCGGGATGTCCGCGTGAAACACCTGTAGTTACTACGTGCGAATCGTCGTCAACCACGTAACCCGGATGCAGCCTGGGTTCGTCTGCATCGCTGGGATCGACCCCAAGACTGGTCGTCACGTCCGACCGGTGTTGCGCGACCGCATTGGAGTTGAGATGCTGGAACCGAACGGCGGGCCCTTCAACATGGCAACCGAGGTGGACCTGGGTCGTGCCAAGCCGAAGCCAAGTCCGCCTGAAGTCGAGGACTGCGAGATACGGGCCTCCTCGGCAAGCAAGCTGCGCGACGTGCCGGCTGACGAGTTCTGGCAGTTGTTGCGGGGGGTCGGTCAACTTAGGTTGGTTGATGTGTTCGGTGCAGCCCTGTGCCGACACGGGAACACCTGCATACTGGAACCCGCAACAGGCGAAGCATCACTCGGCTGTCTAATCCCCGGGGACGCGCCGCTACTTGAGGTCTGCACCGAAGCGTATCAAGGTCAGACTAAGAAGCGCATCCGTTGCCATGTCCGAGACTTGGACGGCGAGTATTCTCCCGCGGTCACAGACTTTCGGCTGTACCATGACGACCAGCAGACGCCTCGCTCGGAGCTGATTGCCAACTTGAACCGGCGAATGAACGAGGGCGCGGCTGCGATTCTAAGTGTCGGCGTCACCAGGGCGATGAGCCAGGGCAAGCATTGGCTGCAGGTCAATAACATCCACCTGCAGGACGACCCGACGTGGCGTCTGTAGGCCATGGCCGACCACTCCTCCATCGAATGGACTGAGGCGACGTGGAACCCGGTAACGGGGTGCTCGCACATCAGCGCGGGGTGCGCGCACTGCTATGCGGAACGGTTCGCCCTGCGGCTGCAGGCCGCGGGCATGCCGAAGTACAAGAACGGGTTCAAGGTGACGACCCACGAGAGCGAGTTGCTCACTCCGCAGTCTTGGCGCAAGCCGCACGATGTATTCCTCTGTTCCATGGGTGACCTTTTCCATGAGAAGGTGCCATCGGGATTCATCCAGCGCGTGTTCGACGTGATGAAGTCGTGCCGACAGCACCGATTCCAGGTTCTCACCAAGCGCAGTCAACGGCTCAGGCAGTTGGCTCCGACGCTACCTTGGCCTGAGAACATCTGGATGGGAGTGACGGTCGAGGACTCTCGGAACGTGAAGCGCATCGCCGATCTCGTCGCGACGCCTGCCAGGGTTAAGTTCCTTTCAGTGGAGCCGCTACTGGGCGAAATTCCGGACCTCCCTCTTGGTGACATCGACTGGGTAATTGTCGGCGGCGAGTCCGGACCGGGAGCGCGACCAATCAGGAAGGAATGGGTCATTTCCATCCGGAATCAGTGCAAGAAGGCCGGGGTTGCCTTCTACTTCAAGCAGTGGGGCGGGACGAGGAAGCACGCGAACGGCCGCACACTCGACGGCAGGATATACGACGCGATGCCACGGCAGGCAGTAGACGGTAGACAGCAGACAGTAGACAGCATGTAGCAGACAGCGAACTCCAGCGGGCTACGTCACGCGCGACCGACGATTGAGACAATCAGACCATGCAGCATTCGACCAACCACGTCCAAAGAGGCCGTGACGGGTTCGACGTTAGTCACGTAACCGAGGTCACGACTAAGGAGCAGGTAGTAGCGTAATTCTTCCAGCGAGCCCTGGGAGATGTTGTAGAACCTCACCTTGTCCGGACTGCTCCGCTTCTTGAAGCCTTCGGCGATGTTCGCGGGCACCGATACGGCCGCCCGCCGCATCTGTGACACGAGTCCGAACTGCTCCTCGCGAGGGAAGCGCGCGGTCATGCGATACACCACGAGCGTGAGTTCGTGAGCCCTCTGCCAGACCGAGAGATCCTCAAACCTCTCCAGCTTCCGTACGCCAGGCTTCTCTGCCCCCTGGCCCCCTTCACACTCCTTCATGTGCCCTTCCCTGTCTACTGTCTACTGCCTACAGTCTACTTCATGAGCATCAGCCCCAAGCCGTGCGGGTCGTAGGTGATGGGCTGCCAGTCGGCATTCGCCTTGCGGCCTGGTTGCTTGCGCCGGAAGTTGAGGCCCCAGACACTGCCCGGCTTCGCAGTGACTCCGAATTGGGCCAGCGGCAGCTTGGCTTCCACCGACCAGTAGTTCTTGCCTTTCGTCGTCTTAACGTCCACGTCAGCGTTCCAGGACATGTCCACATCCATCTTGCCCGCCGGGCTGGCCGTTATCTTCTGGTCCAGCACGACCGCGTTCGGGTTGAAGTATATCTGGTAGATGACGCCTCGTGATGTATCAGGCGCAAGGAACCAGCCGACGCAGTCGTCAAGGTGCACTCCCTTGTCGCGCTCGGTGGCATTGGCCCTGAGACTCTCCGGATGCGGGTCGAAGCAGACAGCGGCGAGGTAGAGATCCGTTGAGTCGGCCGCGAAGTAGAACCGGACCGAGTCGGTCTTCATCGATTCGCTGTCGTTGGTGAAAAGGTCCATAACCGGCTTCTGCCAGAGTTTCTCGATGACCTTGCCGTCAATCACCGGCGGCTTCCTGACGAAGCCGCACCGGGCGGTGCGGGCCACGTCGAGCGAGGCGGTAATCGGACTCGACTTGCCTTTGGCGTACGGGAACCGGAGCGTCAGCTTGGGCGCCGGGAACGGCCGGCCCGCGCCGGCCACGGCAAATCGGTACTCGGCTTCGGCTCCGGGAGCGACGCTGACTGCCGCCGCCTTGGGTGAGACATTCCAGGTGGCAGGTACGTCCCAGCGGAGCGTGTCCTGAAGCGGAGTCTCAAGCGGCCGGTTCCTGATGATGAGCGTCACGGTATCAGAAGCCATGAGATTGTCGCCGACGAGCACCGGCCGGCTGAACCTGAGCCCGGTCAGCTCGTTCCGGTCCACGGACTGGATGTCTTCCCAGGTCACGTCGTTCCACGCCCGCTTCTCTCCGCCGAGCAGAATCGGCTCGATGGTGATGCCCTTCTCGTCGTCCACGGTCACCATCGCCCAGTGATAGAGAATGCCGGTCGGGCCCGTCTCGGTTTCACCGCCGGAGCTGCCGATCGCCGTGTACTTGATGCCGTCATAGGTCGCGCTGAAATACTCGTGGATGTGGCCGTTGAACACCGCGTTCACGCCGTACTTCTTGAACAGGCTGTGCAGGGTATCCGGCTTACCCTCAGCAAGAGAGGCGGTCCAAAAAGGCTTGTGGTAGAAGACGAGCTTGAACTTTGCCTTGCGCGCAGCGGCCAGGTCGGAAGCCAGCCAGTTGAGCTGCTCTGCCGGCAGCGATTCGCTCGCTTCCCAGCGGCTGGCGTCGAGCACGGTGATGTGCAGGCCCTTGTAGTCGAACGAGTAGTAGGGTTTGCCTGCGTTTCGTTCATACGGACCTAGTGCGTTGTCGAAGGTGATGTCGTGGTTGCCCGGCGTGTAGTAGAATGGCATCTTCAGCGGGGCAATAATGGCCTTGTATTCCTTCCACTCCTGGTCGAGCTTCAGCGTGTCGGTCCGCTCGTAGCCTTCAATGTGGTCGCCGACGGTGATGACGAAATCGGGGTTGGCCTTCGCGACCTCGGCCACGATCTTCTCGTGGACGCTGTCCTGGTGGTCGCCGGTCCGGTCGCCGAGTATCGCGAACCTGACCGGCGCCGCGACCGCCACCACCGCCAGCAGGAACACAGTTGTCATAATCACTCTCTTCATGAATGTCTCCTCTCTTCCGTTTTGCTCCTAGTCCTCGATCCCTGACCCCTGGTCCCTATCTGAGAAACACCGCTGCCAGCACGCCGGCGAACACCAGCGCTGGAAGCATGTTCAGAACCTTGAGCTGTTTGATTTCGAGAATAGTAATACCCAGACCGATGAGAATCAAGCCGCCCGCAGCCGAGACCTCACCGACTACGGTGTTTGACAACACCGCGTGCAGTGAGCCGGCGAGCAGGGTCAGCCCGCCCTGGTAGATGAACAGCGGGATGACCGAGAAGAGAACGCCTATTCCGAGCGAAGAGGCGAGGGCCAGCGACGCGAACCCGTCGAGCACCGACTTGGCCACAAGCAGGTTCGGCCTGCCGCCCAGACCTTCTTCGATTGCACCGAGCACGGTCATCGAGCCCATGCAGAAGAGCAGGAACGCCGTAACCAGTCCCTCAGCGAACCGCTCGCCGCCGAGCTGTAGTCGTGCCTTCAGCCATTCTCCGAATCGGTTGAGCAGCCGGTCGATGTCGAGCAGTTCCCCGGTAATCGCGCCCAGAACTATCGAGAAGACAAGCACAAGCAGGCTCTTTGTCTTCGCGGCCATTGTGAACCCGATGAACAGCGTGAAAAGGCCGATGCCCTGGAACGCCACGGTAGTGAACCGTCTGGGCAGACGGGCGTGGAAGAAGGTGCCGACCATGCTGCCGGCTATGACAGCGCCGACGTTAATCAGCGTCCCGAGAAGCCTCATCGCTATTGGAACCGGTTCCAGCCCGGGTGTTTGGCATCGGCCTGCCCGCCGAGCTCGATGAAGGCGGTTTCGATGTTCAGACGGTGCGCTTCCTTGTTCTGGTCGCGGTCAGCGTATGTCATGCCGGCGCAGTCTCTGAGAGCATCGGAGATGCGTCGCCCTGCTGCCACTGCTGCTTCCACTCTGCGCTGCAGTTCAGCAAGGTAGGCGCGGTCCGTGTCGAACCTCGCCCTGACTTCCGACCGGCCGCTGGCCGGCGTGCCGTGGCCCGGCACGAGCGTGGTCACATCAAGTTGCGCAAGTCGGTCGAGAGTCTGGCGATACGCCTCCAGGCTGTGCATCACAAATGGAATCTCGATGTCACTCAGCATGTCCGCGGCCCAGAGGGTGGTCTCGCTTTGGTCATAGACGACCAGTTGTTCGGGCGCGTGGCCCGGCGCGTGTAGCAGTTCGATCGTCCTGTCCCCGAGCCTGAGCTCGAGTTGGTCGGCGAAAGTCTGGTCCGGCTCGCGCAGCAGGAAGGGCATGTCACGTTGCACTCCCGACTGCCGTTCCCACTCGGTAACCTGGCGCTCGATTCGTGCACCTGACTCGGCCAGCACCGCCTGGCTCTCCTGCAGCTGGACGACCGGCACTCCCGGAAAGTACTCGGGACCGAGAACGTGGTCCCAGTGGTTGTGGGTCACGACCAGGTACGTCGGGCTTGCGCCGTGCGCGTAGATGTGGGACCGCAGCCGGTCAATCTCGTCAGGGAAAAGGCCAGGGTCGATGAGCAGAGCGTCCCTGCCGTAAACGAGAACGCCGGCGTTGTAGGACATGGAACGGCTTGGAAAGAGAGTAAGGGAGGAGAGAGGAGGGAGGAGTTCAGTCATCGCGCGATAATGCTCCAATGAGACCATTCAACATTCGACTCAACTCATCCAGCTTGCTCTGAAGCTCGCCGGCCGTCTTCGGTGAAATGTACCGCAGTCGGGCCGCGACTTCGACCTGCGTATCGAGCTCGCTGAGCGAGCCGCGTGACGTGTACAGGAAGCGGACGTATTCCTTGCGCCCTTTTCTGGCCGATCCCTCCGCTATGTTGCTGGGAATAGACAGGGCAGCCCTCCGCATCTGTGACACCATCCCGAATTTCTCGGCGGCCGGGAATCGCGCAGTGACCTCGTGCACCTGAATGACGAAATCCATTGCCTTCATCCATACCGTGAGTCGGCGGTGCGGCTTCTCATCCATTTCTCATCTCCTCCCTCCTCCCTCACTCCCTGCTCCCTGAACCTCTGAGTGCCGAAAGCAACCGACGAGGTGATCGTTCACCATCCCTGCCGCCTGCATGAATGCGTAGCAGATGGTCGAACCGACGAAGCGGAACCCGCGCGCCTTCAAGTCCTTGCTCATTGCATCGGACTCGCGGCTCCGGCAGGGAATCCGGCCGATGGCCCGCCATCGGTTCTTCTTGGTCTTGCTGCCGGTGAACTGCCAGATGTAGCGGTCGAAGCTGCCGTACTCCTGTCTTACCGCCAGGAAGGCACGCGCGTTGGCGATCGTGGCTTCTATCTTCATGCGGTTGCGGATGATGTCGCAGTCGGCGAGCAGTTGTTGTACCTTGCGGCTGTCGAACCTCGCCACCTTGCGCGGGTCGAAGTTCGCAAATGCCCTTCGGAATCCCTCGCGTTTCTTCAGGACGATTGCCCAGCTCAGTCCGGCTTGAAAGGCATCGAGCACGAGGAACTCAAACAGCTTCCGGTCGTCGTGCAGCGGCACGCCCCATTCGCTGTCGTGGTAGCGAATCATCAGCTCGTTGTCCGCCGGCCACGGGCAGCGTCGTACGGGCTTTGCAGTTATGGTGTCAGCGGACATGGTGCAGGCACGTTACCTCAAACTCCGCTCGTGGTCAAGCCACACCGCTTGACCCCGTTGATGTCGTCCCATATGCTACTCGCCTTGCTGGGCCGCCCTGATTCGGTCCAGCCTGACACTGTCGAGAGGAAACTGCTGCTCCGATTCAGCCCCCGCGAGTTTGGCGTCGGCCTGTCGTCGGGCCGACGGCTGCGCTGCTTCCGCTTCCCCGGACGCTGGATGGCTGGGTCCGAACTGGACCGGCTCCGCGAGGACGTCAGGGCCGTGGCACTCGCCCGGCTCGGTACCGTACCCGAATACGGCGTATTCCTGCCGGGTCGCGCCCCCTGGTGCAACCGCGTGGTGACATGCCTGTACGACCGAGATGGTAGGGCGATCGCGTTCAGCACCGTGATGGCGTACGCACTCCCGGTAGACGGTCGGGTCCACCAAGTGTTTCAGCTCGGCTTAGTGGTATCCGACGGCAGGTCGCGGCAGAGCACCATCGGTTCGGTTTACTTCTGGCCGCTTGCCTACATCCTGGCGCTGCGCGGATTCCGACAGTACTGGGTTGCCTCCGCGACAATGATACCCAACATCGTGGGCATCTTCGCCGATGCCTTCGTCGACGTGTTCCCTCACTATCGGCGTCGCCGCCGTCCTTCACCGGCGGTTCTGGCCATTGCCCGCCTCCTGGTGTCAAGGCACGGCGCCGAGTTCGCAGCCGGGCCGGAGAGTCGATTCGACGAGGAGACCTTCGCGGTCAGCGACGGGTACATTGCCGCAGCCGCGCCTCTCCACAAGACATGGGACCAGGTCGCGAAGCACGCCGACCCACGCTGCAACGAGCTCTGCCGCCGTGTGCTGGACTACCAACGCGGCGACGACCTGTTGCAGATTGGTCGCGTCAACCTCGGTCTGCTGCTGCGCCGAACCATAGGCGGGGTCGAGAAGCGACGATGAACGGACCCAAATCGGTCATCGTCCGCGCCTGGCAGCCATCGGACAACGACGCCCTGATTCGAATCGCCCGCACAGCCTCATTCCCGGCCAGGGTCCGACTCGGCATCGACCGCGCGCCCGACTTCGCAGCGTTCAGCCAGTCGGCAGGTGACGGGTTCGACATCCTGGTCGCCGAGGTGCGCGGGCAAGTGGCCGGCTTCCTTGAGACGCGCCGGCTCACATTCCTGCTGCGCGGCAGACCAGTGCCGACCAGCTACTTCGCGCTGGCCGGAGTCGAGCGAGGCGGCCGCGGCCTGGGCATATATCCTCGCCTCATCGCCGAGGCTGAGCTACGCAGCCGGGCCGCTGGCGTGCGCCTCGGCCTGGGCCTCGCGAACGTCCGCAACCCGCGGGTGACCCGTTTCTTTGCGGCAAATCGTGACGACATTATCCTGGGTCGCAGAATTGTTGTCTCTTCGATACTGCTCGGTCCACGCCATCTGGTCCGGCGCGGTATCGCCTGCGACCGTGCGACCCCGATGGACCTGCCGGCGATCCTGGAACTAGTCAAACGCAGCTATTCGCGGCACGTCCTGGCACCGGTTGTCGATGAAGCCGGCCTGATGGCGGCGGGGACGGAGAACCTGGCCGTGGCCCGTGACGGAGGCAGCATCGTGGCAACCCTCGGTATCTGGGACCAGCGCGCGCTGCGCCGCGTCATGGTTGCAGGGTACGGCCACATCGAAGTCTGGCTCCGCCGTCTGCTCAACTCGGCCACCGCCCTGACCAGCCTCGCTCGCCTGCCGGCACCAGGCGAGGAACTGCGCGTGCTGCACGCGACGTACGCGGCGGCTGAACCGGAACGCGGGGACGCACTCGCAGGACTGCTGCGGTGGGTCTGCAACCGCTGTGCGGGACAGGGCTATCACGCATTGCTGCTGGGGCTGCCGGAGGATGACCCGCTGGCCGCGGCGACTCGCGGCCTCTGGCAGTTCCGCAACGTGGACTTGCCGGTTCTTGTTCCGCATCCGGATATCCGGCACGCGCTGCTGGAGGCCGGAACGCCGTCGGTCCGCTTCGAATACGCGCTTGCCTGAGCGGACGCCCATATCCTTGACTCGACCGATTCTCCTGCCTACAATAGCGTGCCAGTTGGACAATACCATCAAGACCCCGACCAGAGAATAGTGAAACCGGACAACAGTTGCAGCCATTCCATCTCGGTCGAGGACATCGACCCCCTCGCCCTGCTCGGCCCGGCCGACGTCAATCTGACTACCCTCGGCAAGCACTACAAGACAGCGATTGTCGTGCGCGACGGCCGGATCATGCTGCACGGCCCCAAGACCGAAGAAACCGAGCTGATGAGGCTGCTCGACCGGCTGCTCGCGCGCGTCCGGCAGGGCGAACCCCTGAGCCCGGAGCTCATCAACGCTGAGGTGGACCGGATCCGCCGCTGCCGCGAACCCGGCGCGGGCGATTCCGAGCCGGAAGTGCTCGCGATCAAGACTCCCCGGAAGGCGATATTCGCGAAGACGCGCAACCAGCGGAGCTACCTGCAGGCGATGCAGCGCCATGACATCATCCTCGCGGTCGGGCCGGCCGGAACGGGCAAGACCTATCTCGCGGTCGCCGCGGCGCTTGAATCCCTCGTTTCGGGCCACTCGAGTCGCATTGTCCTCACCCGGCCCGCGGTGGAGGCCGGAGAGTCGCTCGGCTACCTGCCCGGCACTTTCAAGGAGAAAGTAGACCCCTACCTGCGTCCGCTCTACGATGCCCTGTTCGACATGATGCCGATGGAGCGGGTCCAGCGCCTGATTGAGCAGGAAGTTATCGAGGTCGCACCGCTCGCGTTCATGCGGGGCCGGACTCTATCCGACGCCTACATTATTCTCGACGAGGCGCAGAACACCACCTCGACTCAGATGCGCATGTTCCTGACCCGGCTCGGCTGGAACTCGAAGGCCATCGTCACCGGTGACATCACCCAGATCGACCTTGCCGCTGAGCACAGGTCCGGCCTGATTGAGGCGGTCGAGCGGCTCGAAGGCGTCACCGGCATCAGCATCGTCCACCTGACCGACGCCGACGTGGTCCGGCCGCCGCTGGTCTCGCGCATCATCCGCGCGTACGAGAACCGGAAGGCTACCGGCGCTGATGCGTCCTGAAATCTACGGGACGCAGGACAGCCGCCTGCGTGCCGATATCCGGCGTCTCTGCCGCCGGATTGACCGTGACCTCAAGCCGGAGCCCTCGGTCGTGAACGTTGTCTTCGTGACCGATCCACAAATACACGCGCTTAATCGCCGGTTCCTGAGACGCGACCGGCCGACGAACGTCATCTCATTCAACTCGCCTGAGTCGCATTTGCCGGGCGAACCCAGGCTTCTCGGCGAGGTCTACGTCTCGCGCGACCGGGCGCGGGCCCAGGCGCGCGAATACGGTGTCACCTACGCGTCGGAACTCCGCCGACTCGTGCTCCACGGGTTGCTGCATCTGCTCGGCCTGACCCACCGCGAGATGGAACCGTACTATAACAAATACCTTTGAGGACAATGACCAGTTTGCAGTTTGCAGGTCGCAGTGGGGTCAGGACATGACTGCCAACTGCCAACTGCAGACTGCAGACTCAATTGCCTAGTCCATGCTCTGGCACCTGCTCGTCATTCTGGTCCTGCTCGTCCTGTCTGCCTTCTTCGCCGTCTCGGAGACCGCACTCTTCTCCCTGACCCCGGGCAGGCGCGAGGAGCTGAGGAATAGCCGCCCCAAGGCGGCACGACGGATTGACGCGCTGCTATCCGACACGGGCCGCCTGCTTGGCACTCTGCTGCTTGGGAACCTCGTCGTCAACACCGCCGCCTCCAGCATCTTCACCCTGATGCTGCTGGGGCTGTCCCGCCGCCACGGCATGAATGAGGCGCTGCTGCTCGGCGTCGGCGGAATCGTCCTGACTTTGGTGCTGCTCATGTTCTGCGAAGTTACACCCAAGGTGGTGACCAGCAGAAGCCCGGAGCGGTTTGCGCCACTTGTCACCGGTCCGATCGAAGTAGCCAGATTGCTCTTGTGGCCCTTTACGGCGTTGTTGATGATGGTGAGCCGGCGACTGACTCCGCGTCGGCGCGAACCGGAGACGCTCACCGACGATGAACTCCATACGATGATCGACATCGGCAGGCAGCGCGGCGTCCTGCTCGGTTCCGAGGAGGACATCCTCGCCAACCTCGTCGGTCTCGAGAGGCGCACTGTCTCCGAAGTGATGACCCCGCGGATTGACATCGTCGCCATTCCCGAGGGTATGACCATCCGTGAGGCAATCGTCGTCTGCCGCAACGCAGGCTTCTCCCGGGTTCCGGTCTACAGCGACACCATCGACCACATCAGCGGCACGGCGTACGCCAAGGATCTGCTGAGCGCCGCCGACCCCGGCGCACCGGTCTGTTCCCGGTGCCGCCCGGCCTACTTTGTGCCTGAGGTCAAGCGGCTGCCCTCGCTGCTCGACGAACTGAGGCGCCGAGGTTCGCACATCGCGGTCGTGGTCGACGAGTTCGGCCAGACGTCGGGGCTGGTTACGCTCGAAGACCTGCTCGAAGCCGTTTTCGGAGAGATCGTCGACGAGCACGACGTGGCCGAGGAGTTGCCTTACTCCAAGCTGGACGAGCACAGCTACCTGGTGGATGGTGAGATCGACCTTGCGACCCTCAACCGGCTCTTCCGACGTGCGTTCACCGGGCTCGGGCACGAGAGGTTGTCGGGTTTCATACAGGACAGGCTCGGCCGGCTCCCTCGCGAGGGCGACGTCATCGCCCATCGTTCCCTCGAGATAATCGTGAAGGAGACCGACGGCCCGAAGCTGGAGAAAGTTCTGATAAAGAGGAAATGACCAATCCCCAATTTCTAATGCCGGACGAATGTCCAACTCAGGAGAATAGCTCTGCATTCGTTAGGAATTGGCAATTGGGAATTGGGAATTGCGCCTGACATGGAACTTCTTTTCGGGTTCGTCCTGATTCTCGCCACCGGCTTCTTCGCCGGGTCGGAAACTGCCGTCTACCGCGCCAACTGGATTCGGCTGACCAACTGGGCAAGCCACAACCTTCCGGGCGCGAAGTCCGCACTTCAGTTCCTGGACCGGCGCGAGTCGACCGTGGTCGTGACTTTGGTCGGCACCAGTTTCTGCGTCGTCTTCGCTACCGAGCTCTTCTCGCACTTCTTCGAGAGACAGTTCGGTCCGGCATCGGCCACCGCGGCTGTTGTCATTGTCGTCGTCCTCACCATCATCATCGGCGATTACGTACCCAAGGCAGTGGCCCAGGCGTTCCCCGACCGTTGGCTGCAGCGGGCCGTACTGCCTCTGTCGGTCAGCCGTCTGGTATTCGCGCCCGCCGTCCTGGTCCTCTCCGGGATCGCCCGCCTGCTCGCCGCACCCGTCGCCGGTACCGGCCAGCGATTTCCGCTCACGCGTCAGGACTTCCTGGCAGCCATGCAGAGGCGAGACACCGAGTCCGGTTCGCCCCGAACGGTGACGAACATCGTGTCACGGCTCTTTCGGTTCTCGGCCATGAAGGTCGCCGAGGTCCGCATCCCGCTCGGGCAAGTGAAAGCCGTGCCCCACACCGCCGGTCTGAACGAGGTGCTGGCGGTCATCAGTCAGTTCGGCTACTCGCGCATCCCGGTCTACCAGGGCGACCTTGCCAACATCACCGGCGTCATCGTCGCCAAGGACCTGCTCTCGGCTCCGGCCTGGCGCGTCCGGAAGATACCGCGGGTCAACGAGACCGACCGCGCCATGGAGGTCCTGCGCATGATGCAGCGCCGCGGCGAGCACCTCGCGGCCGTCGAGAGCGTAGACCATCAGGTCACCGGCATCGTGTCGCTCGAGGACTTGATCGAAGAGCTCGTGGGCGAAATCCGCTCCGAATGATGACGGCGGAGAGAATGACCAATCCCCAGTTTCCAATGCCCAACGAGTTTTCAATTCACAAGAACAGCTCCGCCTTCGCTGGGAATTGGCAATTGGGACTTGGTAATTACGATTCTGAGCGCCGTGCGTAGAATCGTCAGGTCCGAGGCCGTCTGTCTCAGCGTCAAGGACTACCACGAGTCGTCCAAGCTCTTGATGTTCTTCACGCTTGAATACGGGAAGGTAAGCTGCCTGGCCAAAGGCGCGCGCCGGCTCAGGAGCAAGTTCGGCGCTGCGCTCGATCTCTTCGCTCAGTCCCGCATCATATACTACATGCGCGAGAACCGCACGCTCTTCACGCTCTCCGACGCCGAGCTTGTCCATTCCTTCAGCTGCTCTCAACTCCCCACTCCCGACTCCCTGTCCCGCTTCCTCGCCGCCGAACAGATGACCGAATTCGTTCTCCGGGTCACGCAGCCCAACGACCCGAGCCCACATCTCTACCGGCTTCTTCTCAGCTACCTCTCAACCCTTGAGTCGCTCCCGCCGTATTCCTCAACTCCCGACTCTCGACTCTCGACTCCCTGTTCTGCTCTTGTCTGCTCCTTCCTGCTCAAGGCCGCGAGCTTTCTTGGGTTTCGGCCCGAACTCCGTCGCTGCCTCATCTGCCAGCGTCCCATCGAGAGCCAGCGCCCGGCCTACTTCGACCCCGGACGCGGCGGCATCGTCTGCCCGCGCTGCGCCGGTGAGAACCCGCGGGGGACAAGGCTCGATCCTGCCGGCCTCGACGCCATCGCCTTCCTGCTCTACACCCCTGCCGCCGAGATCGCGCACGTCTTCTCGTCTGGTCCGGAGCCGACAACCGGAGACAACCGCCAAGAACGCCAAGGCCGCCAGGATTCCGATCCGGAGAATCTCCAATCTCCGCCTCCCGTCTCCTCATCCGCTAATCCACAATCTACAATCTACAATCTGCAATCTCCTCTCGACCTCGTCCTCGGTTTCCTTGGCCACCACTTCGACCCGCTCGTGCTCAACTCCTTCCGCTGGCACGCGGGCCTCGAGCGCAAAGTTTAGCCGGCCAGCAACCCGTTATCCGCTACGCAACCTGTCGATTTCTTGGTCCTTCTGTCCGGGCGCAACGTTCGGACTGACTCGGCGAGCAACTCGGGAAGCAATTCTCCGGGCAGTCCGGAGAACAACGGCCGGAGCTACCTCGGGACCAACCCGGACAGGAACCCGCGGAGTTAGTCGGGCCGCAACGCTCCGACCAACCCGGAGAGGAACGGGTGGAGCAACGGGTAGACTAACCGGGAAAGCTAACCGGAGAGCAACCGGTGCGGCAACCGGGCAAGTTGCGGAGGGAGTTCCTCGGGGAATTGCGTGGGATGCAACCCCCGGGACAAGGGAGAGGGCAACGGATCGGACAACCTCGCAGATGACTCGGTAGGCAATCCCCCGGACGAGGGAGGGGACTTTCGGGAAGGCGGCCTAGCGCTCGATTATTCAAGTGGTTAGACTGGTTTCTGGTCCCGCGGGCATGTATCCAAAGACTAAACTCTCATCCCCCGCCCACATGCACTTTGGGGGATTTCGGGGACACAATACTTAATTACACTTGACTTTGGAGAGGGTGACGTGTAAGCTCGGGCATGGCGAGAATAGCGCGAGTGGTTGCGGCGCAGGTGCCGCATCATGTTGTCCAGCGTGGGAACCGGCGCCAGCCGGTCTTCTTCAGCACAGCCGACTACAAGGCGTATGTACGAATGATGGCCGCATGGTGCGGGCAGGAGAAAGTCGAGATCTGGGCGTACTGCCTGATGCCCAACCATGTGCACCTCGTAGCAGTACCCGATACCGAACAGGGTCTTGCCCGGGCGATCGGCGAGGCCCACCGTCGGTACACAGTCCGAGTAAATCAGCGTGAGAACTGGCGCGGTTACCTCTGGCAGGGACGCTTCTCATCATACCCGCTCGATGAGCAGTACCTGCTGGCAGCGGTCCGCTACGTAGAACTGAATCCGGTGCGGGCCGGTCTGGTCGAGCGGCCATGGCAGTATCCCTGGTCCAGCGCGGCGGCTCATGCACGCGGTCGTGACGATACACTAGTGAAGGTGAAGCCGATGCTGAACCGGGTAGAGGACTGGCGCGAGTATCTCACGGGCGAGCAGGACAGCACCGACCTGGAACTCATTCGCCGTCACACGCGCAACGGTCGTCCCCTGGGGAACAGCGACTTCGTCGAATCGCTCGAAGCCAGGACTGGCCGAACGCTGGCTCCACTCAGGCGCGGACCCAAGCCGCGGCAACGGACTTGAGATAAGTATTGTGTCCCCGAAATAGGAGGTGTGGTCTCGGATGCCGCGGCTACGGCTTTAGCACATACCCGGCGTTGTCGTCGGTCCCGAGTTCGACGTAGATCTGGGCCGGATTCACCTTGACCGTAAGGAGGACTGACGACGGTTGAGCGATGCCGAGATTGAACTTGAATGTGACCTGCTGGTTCACCCCAATCGAGTCGGTGCAGACCTGCTGGGTCAGGGAATCTCCGTTTGCACACAACACAGCCCACGTCGGGTACGGCTGATTTCCCGGTGACTGGCGAGGCGTTGCCCGGTTGCCACGATTCGTGACCCACGCCAACACGGTGTTCGGTGCCTGCAGAATGTACTTGACGCTATCCACCACCAAGTCGGGCCGCGACGGATTGCTCTTCTCGGCGATGAAAATCGGCCGAGTCCCAAGGTTCTCCCGCAGCCAGCCGTCAGCATCTGCGTAGCTCGAATTCGGCGAAGAGTGATCGCCATAGTCCAGAGCGACCGCAAACGTCGTGTCCGACCGTGCCGGGAGCGTGACAGAGATCGGCGGGGCCGTGACCTTGTTGCTCCAGCACACCCACGTCTTCTTGGAGGTGGCCGGGTCCTCGAACTCATACATCCGCGAGCGCGCGTCGATTGCCGTGTCGCCAGTCAACACCCGTCCGTTGAGCCGCTTGCCGGTGAGTCTCTCCGCGGTCTGCTTGAAGGCCCAAAGCGGCACATTCGGGCAGTTCCCGTGGGCCCACACAAGCCCCTCGTGTTCAAGCATGTCCGCCGCCCGGAGCTTCCACCAGTAGTTCCGGTCGAAGCAACCTCCGGGCAGTCCCTTCATGCCCTCCGCCGTCGTGAATGTCTCGCAGCAGTAGTCTGCCTCCTGTTCCGGCGTCGAGACGGTAGAGTCGATCCACGATGAATCCCACCAGCAGCTCCCCGGCATACTGTGCTCGGTGTTCCATAACTCGCCATAGTCCCCATACTGGCGCATGATGCTGCGTAACGTCTCAGCGTGTGCCTCCAGCGACCGAGGCTCAAACGGCCAGCACTTCGGAGGACTCGGTGGTAAGGTCTCCTGGTAGGGATGCGCCGAGATTGCATCCCAGAAAGGTGGCTTCCCATTGACCAGACCATAGAACTCTCGCAGCCAATCCCTCCCGGCGTAGATCGGCCCGCGGGAGTCAAATCGGCCCGAGGTATCATTCACCCAGTTTACCGAGTTCACGGCAATCCGGTCGGCCTCATGCCCTTGGATGGCATGAACCGCGGAGTCCACCACCATGGCGTAGCGGACGTAGAGTGCACACATGTCGTGAAGTCCCGGCCCCACGTGCGGGGCGGAATCGCCGGTGTAGTAGAAATTCGGGTGTACCCACCAGCTTGCGCCGGGGTCGACCGAGTCCTCGCTATTGACTTCGTTTCCTACCTCCCAGTCGTGAATCGCGTAGCGACAGCTATCACAATGAGCGATGAGATGTCTCAGGTAGCGCACCAGATAGTTGTTGGTGTCGGCGGCCGAGTATTCCAACCTACGGGGTGGGGACCGATAGCACCACGTCGTCCCGTGTGTAGTATCATTGACTTGGAACCGCGAACTCGCCCAGTCGGGCACCTGCGTTAGCAGCCCCAGGATTCGGCACCCTGCGGCACTGTCCAAGAAACGCAGCGATGAGTCGAGATTCGTGTAACTCCAGCTATCGAGTCCACCGAACTGGATCTCGTGCCAGTCGACGTCGAGCCGCACCGTCCGTACATGAGCACTACTCGTCAACTCAGCAAACTCCGCTGGGTCAAAGCCATCTTTTGGCAACCCCCACCACGAAACCTCACACGCCCCGAAGTCCAACGAGTCAATCGTATCATGCAGACCCTCCACGCGCAGCGCGATGTCGGCAGTATCGGGTAGCGACGGACTGCTGCCCGTCACAACAGCGTTGCCGAAGTGGTACGGGTTCCTCGGGTCGTATCCGAACGAGATCGCCGCGCCTGTCGTCGGCCGCGTGACTTTGATGAGATAGGTTCGTCCGCGAACCGGCTTGTATTATGGGTCAGGAACGAGTGGTACGTTCATCCAGTACCAGCATTGCGTTGCGTGCGCGCCCTCGAAGTGTGCGATCCGGTGACTCGTTACCGAATCCTCTATCCTTATGTTGAACCTCGAAGTATCAATCGTGTCCCCGACCCAGAAGCTGACTTGAGTAATGCTGTCCAGCGTGTTGCGTACATATTGGGAGACGCCATGCGAGAGGTCGCCCGATACCGTCCCGATGTTGTCCGAGTACGGAACTACGTCATAACTCTTGGCCAGCGGCCACATCACCCCGGCCAGAACTAGCAGCAAGAACGCTGCTCTCCTCATACGTTACCTCCTGGTCTTTATGATTTTCGTTGTGCTTCTGCCTTCCTCCGTTTTGACCATGACCAGATACGCGCCGTCAGGCGCACTCGTCAGGTCCACAGACACGGTCCCTTTCGCGGAGCCGGTCTTCCTCCGCACTAGATTCCCTGCTACATCATACACCTCCAGCTCCATGGTCCTCACCGGCATGCTCGCGGTTACGAGAACCGGACCCCGAGTAACGCTGGGCGCGACTTGGACGCGATTCAGCGTGGACTGTCTCGCCGGCTCACTGATGCCGCTCAGTAACGTCTCCACGATGCACACCCCGCCGTCATCGCAAGCCAAGTAGAGATATGGGGCCACCCAGGTCAGCCGTTTGACGGCCAGGGACGGCGGCTTCCAGCGCGTCCCGACTTCGCGCGGATTCCTGGGGTCGGCTACGCTCACGAACTTGATAGACGTACCGCCTATGTAGGCGATTGTATCTATGACCTCAATGTCTTCATTGAACACTGCATAATGTTGCCCGCCTGAGAAATCAAGGCCGCCTAGTCGTACGGGTGCGGCCGGGTTAGCGACGCTGAAAACAAACATGGAGTCGTAATCCATCGCGAGATAGGCGAGTGTATCTCTGACGTACACGCCGGTAAGCGGCATCGGGAAGCACCCGACCGATTCCGGATGAGTGGGGTCGCTCACATCGATGATCGGCGACGGCCAGCTTCCCACGTAGGCCAGTGTATCCTGCAGGAACAGATCCACCGAGGCATCTGGAAGTCTACATGTCCCCACTTCGACGGGCACGGGCGGGCGGGCGACGTTGATTACGTCGAACCGGCTATATTGGACCGCGTAGACAAAACTGTCCCGTAGCACCATGGCCAGAGGTTCTTCGTCAGGAGGAATGCAGGCTCCGAGAGGCTGTGGCTGGGCAGGGTTCGATAGGCCGTAGGTGCGGAAGTACGGGAAGTAAAAGCAAGCGTACATGATGCTGTCGCGAGCCGTGACCGAGTAGCTCATAAGTCCTTCGTAGAACGTATCGACCGCTCCCACTTCGGCGAGTTTTGACAGGTCAGACATGTCGAGTATCCGTATTCCGGCCATGAAGTCGGCCACGTAGCAGTAGTGCCCGTCAACCGCCACGTCCTCCGCTGAAGCAGCGTGCATGACAATGGTATCCAGCACGGGGTTGTTCAAGTTGGCAACATTGACAATGGCAAGGCCACCGTACTCGCCGGCCACCAGCGCGCGGTCCAGCCCGGCGTTCTCCCATACACCATACGGATACCTGGTCGTGGTCCGGCACGAATCAATGAACGCCGGGTGCGAGCTGTCGGCAATGCTCAGTATCTGGAACGGCAGCGGTTCCTCCGTGCCCTTGTCACCGCCCGAAACGAAGGCCAGCGGACCGTCAAGGAAAATATCGTAGCCGCCGAGGTCGTTTAGCCTGGCCAGAAGGCGCGGCGAGCTCGGTATCGAGATGTCCAGCGTGATGAAGCGGGTTGGGTACGGGTAACCGGCTTCCTCGTAGCTTGCACAAACGAGGCTACCACGGGCCGTGGCGGTAAGCGTGTAGCCGCAGGGATAGGTGCTGACCTCGTGCGGGCCGGCCGGGTTTGATACGTCAACGAATGCGAAACCTCCGCTCTGGCACACGACCACCATGTTGCCCGAGCCGGTCGTGACTGAGCCCGATTCAATGCATGAACCCAGCTCGCGCAAGTTGGCTGAGTTGGCAATGCTGAGACAATGGAACGTGTCGCTGCGGATGTAGAAGAGGAACGTGTCCCGTATCCAGAAGTCACCGACCGGAGCCTGCAACACTCCCCGCTTGGCCGGCTGCGTCGGGTCGGATACGTTCCAGACCTCAAGGTCGGCGTTGCTGCTGGTATAGAGCAGAGAATCTTCAAGATAAGACTGCGCCGTGAGCGACGGGAACTGAATCTCAGATAGCACCTGCGGGCTGTCCGGCTTGGCGAAGTTGAGCAGCGCCACCTCGCTGCCCAGCGTCAGCACGACCAGCGTCTCCTTCCCCGTGACCTCCGCCGCCGGCCCACGACCCCACTTGCCGACTAGTTTCAACCCCGAGTCGCCTGCCGTTGGTCCGGCATTCGTCATTCGGACTTCGGAATTCGTCATTCCCCTGGAGTGCATCCACTCCATCCTCATCTTCGGCGGAATCCTGCGCAGCGAGTCTCGGAACGCCAGTTCGCCTCGCATCGGCGACGTCGCAACCGCGAACACAACAAATCCCAACCCCAAGAGAAGAACAAATGTCCTTTTCATAGGACTATTTTAGTCCTAACCCCTCCAAGGTCAAACCGCCATCGCCTGCATCCGCGAATGCACCCGCCCAAGGGATTCCTGCCCCGCTGCCCGCCATTGGAAGGACAGCCCGCTGCCAACGGCCTTTGCTGCAAGACAGAGCGTCATTGACGCGAGAAGTCTCGGTCCTAAGCGTCGCCCCAGTCGCATCGGTCTAGAACCACATGTCTTTCTGTCAAGCCCAGAGAAGAGCTGGTGCAACCAATCCTCACGATACGAAACAGCGTCCGTGCCGGGCGCAAGAAGAGTACGGCGGGGAGTCGCCTCCCCGCCGCTGTGTGTAGAGTTACTCGCCTAGTGCGTGACGATGACTTTGGCGACAGGCGCCTCGGTCCCGGCGATGCGGGCGAAGTAGATGCCGTCCGCCAGCCGTTTCCCGTCAAGCATGGCCCGTCCGCGGTTGATGGCCAGCGTCCGCACGATGCTGCCGGTAGCATCGTAGATTTCGAACGCCTTCTCGCGTCCGGTCGGGTTGAGCAGCCGGATGGAGGTCATACCGCCGAAGGGGTTCGGGCTGACGTCGATCCGTGCCGGAACCTTCATCGGAGCCGGATCCGTCGTCTCGAAGATGCCGACCGGACCGGATATCGTGGCGTTCATCATTACGTCACGCAGGTTCTGGTCGGGGTCCGGCGCCCACGTGCCGGACAGGCATTCCCACTTCTGGTACGAAAGCGGCGGCACCGAGTCCGTGCCGAACGTCGGTTCGCTGTCCACGGTCGAGACCGCACCGACGTAGAACGCGCCACTGTTGATGACCACCGAGTGGGATGGAGTCACCGTGTACCACTGCTGCGTAGATACGCTGACGAGCGAGTCGTAGAGCGTGTCGCCCGGTATGCCGCCCGGGCCGTTGTCGGCGAAAATGCCCACGAACGTATTCGCAGCCGCGGCCCGCTCAGCCAGGTAGACCCGCGCGCTCTGTACCGTGCAGGGATACACCGGCGGCACGAAGCGGTTGGCCCAGCCGTTGTGCGCGTAGAAGAAGTACCACATGTTGCCCGCGGTGCCGTTGTCATAGGTGAGAAGCGCCGGCATCGTGACGACGTGAAGCTCAATCGTCGCGGTATCGTTCGAAGGTGCCATGTCCCCGGTCAGCTTCGTGAATATCTTGATAATGTAGGTGCCGTTCGTGCTCGGACGCCAGGCGTTGCCGAGCAGCAGAGATTCGGCAATGCCCGGGTTGGACGGCGAAGCCCAGATCGAGTCAGAGAAGAGAGCCGCGCCGCCGCTCTGCCTCGTGACCTTGAAGTAGGTCTGGTACCCGGCTTCGGCCTGGTTGCCGTAGTTCTCTACGACTGCCCAGAACGACAGCGGCCGGCCGTTGACCGTAAACATGCCGCCGCTGCGGTCATTCATCGCGTTGCGGACGCCAACGTCGTGAATGTGCAGGGTGGTGGACTCGGGCGGGAAGAAACGGACCGCCAGGCTGTCGTGGATGGCGTTGGCCACCGGGGTCGTGCCGTGCAGATAGTTAAGGCCGATGGCGCCCGTGAAGTTCTCGATGCCGACCTGAATGGTCGTGTCAGCCCAGCCGCCGTACGGAGTGCCGCTCTGCTGCTGGTACTGGCACTTGATCGATGAGTCGGCTTTGGTCAGGATAATCTGGAAGGTGTTGTTGCCGCCGGTGCTCCAGAATTTGATACTGTCGTATTCGACGATGAAGCTGTCGCTGTGGTTCGTCCAGTACCAGACTGAGCCGTTAGTAGAGACCGTGTCCGTGCAGTCGAGGTCGGACAGGAGCGGGGCCACCAGGTTGTTCGGCTTCGCAGTATTCGGAATCCCCTTGAACGGGTAGCGGTCGATGGTTGCGTCGCCGAACGAGATGTAGCCGTTCGAGCCGACGATGACGGAGTTGACGCGGTACCAGTAGTAAGGGAAGTTGAACCCGATTGAGAACGGCCCCTCGACGTTGTCGTCGAGCAGACCCGTTACCTTGGTTCCTACGCCCTTGATGCTCTTCCAGCTATAGGTCGGAGCACCCGGGCAGTTCGTATCCGAGTCCAGATACCGGTAGCCGTACGTATCCGGGCCACCGCCGCCAAGCGGCGCGCGCGGGAAGAAGCCGACTGGCGCCAGCGCATGGGTCGGCGCCGTGCCGGCCGGGCTGAAAGCCACCAGCACAATTGACAGAACGGTCGCGAACATCAGTCCTCCTTTGGGGCCCTGACTGGACAGAGCCGTATTTCTCTTTGTCCTGAAAGCCGTATGACGCCGGGCCGGGACAGCGCAGCGCGGCCCGGACGACGGTGCAGGTGCCTAGCGGTAACCGCACCGCTGCCATTCTATCTCGATAGCGTCGCCGGTCAAGAGCACTTTTTCCGCGGCCCTGGACCCGGAATAGACAGCCACGAAGACAGGAGCGAAACAGACTCCGTGCAGTCAGGGTCTCCAGGCCCGAAATCCGAAGCACGAATGACGATTGAGATCCGAATTCCTCATTTGTCTGCATTCGGGCCTAGCTTCGGCTCCGTGTCGTCGCCGGGCATGCGGTCGGCGGATTTGACAGCCCGGCATCGGCGAATATCATGAGCAGTGGCAGGTTCTTCGGCCGGTTCACCACGCAAACCAGCGCAGGTTCTCGCAGACATCAAACGCGGGAAGTTCGTGCCGGTCTACATCCTGTTCGGGGCGGACTCAGCGGCGGCCGACGAGCTGCTGCGGGCGCTGAAGGAAGCGCTGGTCCAGCCCGGCATGGAAGCATTCGACTTTGAGTCGGTTCACGCCGGTGAACTGGAGGTTCCGATTCTGCTGCAGCACGTTCGTCAGCCGCCGGTGGCGTCGAAGCGCAGGCTGGTCGTGGCGCGCGCTATTGAGCAGTTGTCGAAGGGCCGGTCCCAGAGCGCCGATCGCCAGGCGCCGGGCGCAAAGCGTCAGCCGGCGGGCCAGCTCGGCGAACTGCTGGCCGGACTGGCTGCGCTGCCGAACGAGTGCGCGGTGGCGCTCACCTGCGACTACAGCGGGCCCATGCAGAAGGCGATTGCCGGAGCGGGCCTCACCAGGTTTGTGGTTGACCTCAGGCAGCCGGACTCGGCCGAGCTGTCGGCTCTGCTTCACCGCCGGTCCAAGGAACTCGGTATCTCGCTTGAGCCGGGGGCCATGCGGCTGCTGCTGGATGTGTCCGGGGAAGAGACCACGCTGCTCCTGGGTGAGATCGAGAAACTCGCGACCGCGGTTGAGCCGGGCGACACGATTGCCGAGGATGACGTGCGAAGGCTGGCGGGCCAGTCGCGCGAGTTCGAACTTAACGAGTATGTCGGACGGGTTGTGCGACGAGACAGCGCCGGCGCGCTGGCAGTGCTCGAGCGTCTGCGCAACTGGGGCGAGGAGCCGGTGAAGATCGTCGGATGGCTGGCTGGCGCGTTCCTGGGGCGGTCCGTTGACCGGGACGGCGACAAGCTCATCCGGCTGTGCCTGCTCCAGCTATACGAGATTAACCGGGATATCATCAGCGGGCACCCGGAGCCGTTCGCGCTGTTGGAGATGTTCACCGTCTGCGCCGCGTGCCCGGAGTCCGAGCGTTACTGCTCGATCTACGCTGAGGCTCGGCCGCCCGAGTTCTGCCTGAGGCGCAAGGTGCGGCGTGACCGAACTCGCGGCCGGGTGAAGAAAGCCCTGGATGTCAGGTAGCAAGTGAAAGACCAGGACGGTAGGAGTCATCGGACCATGGCGAATGAAGAGTCAGGTAGCAACGAGAGCGGCGACCGTACGCACATCGCCTATCCGGCGCGCGAGATTGAGGAACGCTGGCAGGCGTATTGGAACGGGCAAGGTACGTTCCGGACCAACCCGGACCCGAAGCGGAAGTTCTATGTGCTGGTCATGTTCTTCTATCCGTCGGGAGACGTGCACATGGGCCATTGCCGGAACTACGTCATCGGCGACGTGCTCTGCCGATTCCGGAAGATGCAGGGCTATGATGTGCTCCACCCGTTCGGGTGGGATGCGTTCGGCCTGCCGGCTGAGAACGCAGCCATCGCGCACGGGAATCACCCGAGCTATTGGACGTTCGAGTCCATCAAGACCGCGCGTCAGAGCTTGAAGCTGCTGGGCATCGGCTACGACTGGGACCGTGAGGTAACGACCTGCCTGCCCGAGTACTATCGCTGGAATCAGTGGCTGTTCATCAAGTTCTACGAGCGCGGGCTGGCGTACCGCAAGGAAGCGTCGGTGAACTGGTGTCCGAACTGCCAGACGGTGCTGGCCAACGAGCAGGTCAAAGACGGGCTCTGCTACCGGTGCAAAGCGACCGTGGAGAAGCGGAAGCTGACGCAGTGGTTCCTCAAGATCTCCCAGTACGCCCAGGAGATGCTCGACGGCATCGATAAGCTCGACCGCTGGCCCGAGAACGTGCGTACGATGCAGCGGCACTGGATTGGGCGGTCCGAGGGTGTCGAGGTCGATTTCACGCTGGCTGAGACCGGCGAGAAGATACCGGTGTTCACGACCCGGCCGGACACGCTTTACGGGGTCACGTTCATGGCGCTGGCCCCGGACTCGGTGCTGGCTGAGACGATAGCGAAGGGAACGGAACACGAGAAGGAAGTTGACGAGTTCCGCAAGCGTATCAACGTCAGGCCGGAAATCGAGCGGCTGGCCGCTACCGGCGACAAGGAAGGCGTCTTCACCGGTAAGTACGCGGTCAACCCGCTGACCGGAGACAAGGTGCCGATTTACCTCGCGGACTTCGTGCTGGGTTCCTACGGAACCGGGATGGTGATGGCCGTGCCCGGGCACGACCAGCGCGACTTCGAGTTCGCCCGCAAGTACAAGATTCCAATCAAAGTCGTCATCCGGCCTGAACCCTCGAACCCTCGAACCCTTGAACCCTCCTCGATGGCCGCGGCTTACACCGACGTTGGGACCATGGTGAACTCGGGTCCCTTTGACGGCACGCGTTCGGACGTGGGCATCGAGAAGGTGACGGCGCACCTTGAGAAGCAGGGCATCGGTCGCCGGATGGTCAACTTCCGGCTGAAGGACTGGTTGGTGTCGCGGCAGCGGTACTGGGGTACGCCGATACCGATGGTTCACTGCCCGGAGCACGGCGTCGTGCCGGTGCCCGAGGATCAATTGCCGGTGCTATTGCCCGAGGACGTCAAGGACTATAAGCCCAAGGGTAAGTCGGTGCTGGAGGGCGTCGAGTCGTTCATCAATACTACCTGTCCGAAGTGCGGCGGGCCGGCACGGCGCGACCCGGACACGATGGACACGTTCGTCGATTCGTCGTGGTATCATCTACGGTACACAGACGCGCACAACGACCAGCTTCCCTTCAGCAAGGCAAGTGCGGACAAGTGGCTGCCGATTGACGAGTACATCGGCGGCATCGAGCACGCAACCGGTCATCTGATATTCTTCCGGTTCTTCACGAGGGCGCTGCACGACATGGGGATGCTCGCGGTCGAAGAGCCCTGCCTGACTCTGCACACCCAGGGGATGGTAGCCCTCAACGGCGTGACGATGTCCTCATCCAAGCGCGTCGGGGTCTGGGTCGGCGAGTTTGTGCCCGAGCACGGAGCCGACGTCGGACGGCTGGCAGTGCTCTTTGCCGCGCCGCCTGAGAAGGGGATGGACTGGACTGACGACTTGGTGACCGGCGTCACCCGCTTCGTGAACCGGCTCTGGCGGCTATACGAGGATAATCCAGGCCGCGCACGGTTCGACCGGCCGGACACGGCAAGGCTGACCGCCGACGAGAGGAAGCTCTACATACGTCTGAACCAGACGATTGCCAAGACGGTGACTGACTGCGAGGGGTTCCAGTTCAACACGGCCATCGCGGCGCAGATGGAGTTCCTGAACGAGCTTATCTCTTTCGCTGACCGGGATTCGGCGGTGTTCGGGTTTGCGCTTGGGCAGTTCATTTGTCTGCTGGCACCGTTCACGCCGCACCTGGCCGAGGAATTGTGGCACCGGGCCCGCCCTGATGCCGGGTCGCTATTCAACGAGCGGTTCCCGGAAGTGGATTCGAAGTTCCTGGTGTTCGACGAGATGGTAATTCCCGTGCAGGTTGATGGAAAGCTGCGCGACCGGGTGACGGTGCCGCGCACCGCCACCGAAGATGAAGTCAAGAAGGCTGCGCTGGCAGCGCCCGGCCTCATGGCGCTCCTCGCTGGCAAGCACGTCGCAAAGGTCATCTATGTGAAGAATCGCCTGGTAAACGTGGTTCTGGTGAGGGAGTGACCGTGGCAACCGACCTATTCGCCATTCGCCAATTGCCATTCGTCAATTCCTGATGGACCGCGTTCTCGTCCTCGATTTCGGTTCGCAGTACAACCAGCTCATTGCGCGGCGGGTGCGTGAGCTCAAGGTCTACAGCGAAATCGTGCCCCACGACATCAAGGCCGAGCAGGTACTCAGTCGTGGTGCAGAAGCGCTGATACTCTCCGGTGGGCCGGCGAGCGTGCGACAGGACCACTCTCCCATGCCTGACCCGGCGATCTACAACCTCGGCATTCCCATCCTGGGCATCTGCTACGGCATGCAGGCTACCGCTCAGATACTCGGAGGCAAGGTCGCCGGTGGGCACACGCGGGAGTACGGTCACGCGCAACTGGTACCAACTCGGCCCAGCCGGTTGCTGGTCGGACTGCCGGACCGAACCCAGGCGTGGATGAGCCACGGTGATTCCGTGACCGCGTTGCCGCCGGGATTCGTCACCGTCGGGAAAACCTCGAGTGTCGCCTGCGCGGCTTTCGGCGACGAGGCAAGACGGATTTACGGCGTGCAGTTTCACCCCGAGGTCGAGCATACCCTGCTGGGCCGACAGATACTGGCCAACTTCCTGTTCAAGATTGCCGGCTGCGAACCGAGCTGGACCATGGGCGCGTTCATCCGCGACAAGACACGTGAGATACGAAAGCTGGTCGGCAAGGAGCAAGTGCTCTGTGCGGTCTCGGGCGGGGTTGACTCATCGGTCATGGCGGCACTCCTCGCGCGGGCGGTGGGGCGTAACCTGGTTGCCGTCTTCGTCGACAACGGGCTGCTGCGTAAGAACGAGTCGGAACTGGTGCGGCATTCGCTCGGAGCGCGGCTGAACCTGGTTGTGGTGGATGCGGGCGAGCGGTTTCTCGCGAAGCTCGCGGGCGTGGCCAGCCCGGAGAAGAAGCGCCGGATTATCGGGCATGAGTTCATCCGCGTCTTCGAAGAGCAGGCGCTTGAGCACGGGCCCATGCGGTTCCTCGCCCAGGGCACACTCTACCCGGACCTGATCGAGTCGCGTTCCGCGTTCGGCGGCCCGTCCTCGACAATCAAGACTCACCACAACGTCGGCGGACTGCCGAAGAACATGAAGCTCGAACTGATCGAGCCGCTGCGCGAGCTCTTCAAAGACGAGGTCCGCGAACTGGGCAGGACATTGCGGCTACCCGCCGCGCTTGTCGGACGGCACCCGTTTCCCGGGCCCGGACTTGCAGTCAGGATTCTCGGCCCGGTCACGGCCGAGCGCGCACGGCTCCTGCGCGAGGCCGACGATATCTTCATTTCTGAAATGCGGAAGGCAGATCTCTACGACAAAGTCTGGCAGGCCCTGGTTGTGCTGCTGCCGGTCCGGTCGGTCGGCGTGATGGGGGACGAGCGGACCTACGAAAACGCGGTGGCGCTGCGCGCGGTTACCTCGACCGATGCGATGACCGCGGACTGGGCGCGGCTGCCGGACGACTTCCTGGCGCGAGTCTCGAACCGCATCATCAACGAGATACGCGGCATCAACCGCGTTGTCTACGACATCAGCTCTAAGCCACCGGCAACAATCGAGTGGGAATAGCTCGCAGCTGCAAGAAACGCTGCGAGCTCGAAGTCCGGTCATCGAATGGCCGTGACAGAAGCGCCCCTGCATTGCAGGGGCGCCTGGATTGTCCGCTATCCCTGTCAGCGAATTGCTGCGACCTTGCCCGTCATCCTGGTCGAGCCTGACTCCAGCCGGTAGAAGTGGACTCCGGCGGGGCCGGGCAGCCTGACTGACAGCTCGTTCGGTCCGGATTGGCCCTGCGCCGTCGCTGCCGTCACGGTCCGGCCCATGTTATCGAAGAATGCGATCTTCACGGTCCCGGGTCGGGCCAGATTGAAGACTACGTTGGCCGCGCCATTCCGGTAACTCGCCCGGCTGGCTGCAACAACGCCCTCGATCGAGCTACCCTGGGGCCCGGACGAGAATGGGAGCACGACCTTCTCGTACGCCGCAACGTTGTAGTCCGGAATCGCGACCGACTGCGACGAAGACCCGTATCTGCTGCCGTACTCGACGGAAAGGAAGTTGATTGTCCCCGTTTTCTTGTCCTTCTTGGTGTCGATGCAGCTCACGAAGACCGTGTCGGTCTTGTCGAAATACGAAGTGCCGCCGCTCAGGTCGAACACCAGGTTGTGATTCGGGAACGGCTGGTCCGTAATCGTGCCCTGCATGAACCAGAACTGGCGGAAAGTGTAAACCGCCAGCGGCGCTCGCGGGCTTCCCGCCCCAAACGTGATGCCGATTCGGTCCCGGCAAGGGTGGGTAAGCTTGACTCGCCCCAGCGCGGTCGGATGGTAGTAGAGCCGGTCGTCGTCATAGTAGACCCAGCCAAGACTCAGACCGGCCTTGACCGTATGGACGGCATAATAGGACATCCAGCAGTAGCCTTTGTTGCCCCAGTCCGTTCCCCAGGAATTCACGAGCCGGAATGCGCCGGGGCCGTCGGCTGTCTGTTTGTTGTCGTCGTAACCGACGATGCAGATCGCGTGGCTGCCGCGGGACTTGCCGGTCTTGCCGTGAACCGTATAGACGGTGTCGTAGTTATTGATGTTATCGAAGTTGGCGTAGACGTTGATTCCGAGGACGCAGGTATTATGGGCCGCGACGAGGTACTTGACTTGAGTGACACCGGGGTCCTCGATCATGCTTATGCACCAGCCCTGTCCGTCCCGACAAGGGATGCCGTTCGCGAAGGCCGATTCGCTGGGCCACGTCGTATAGTCATTGTCATGATACGGACAGTCGCTCAACATGGACGCGCCCTGGTCGCCAAGCAGTATCATGGCATCCTGGATGTTCGAGCCCGCGTCGCGCCCGGCATTGATTTGATTGTAGATGAATGACGGGCTGATCTGGTGCCTGGGATCGTCGAGATGCCACGAAGTGTCCTGCAACCCGTAGTAGTGCTCGATATACTCGACGTGGGTCTTGTCATAGTACCCCTTGGCCCAGGCAACGCACGAGTTCTGCGCGCCCTGGTCGCCGACCGGCGGCATCTCCGCCGTAAGATCCATAGCGCTCGGCGGGGCCGCGGCCAGCGCGAACCGAGAAGCCGGCATCACCTTGACACCCGGCACGGTAAGCGGGTCCACGAACAGCAGGCCCCCGGCCGGATGCAGTCTCGGAGATTCGGACAGGCCGGCCCCGGCTGCAAAGAGCACGACCACTGTAACAGCCAGACATACCTTGAGCTTCATAACTCCTCCTTTTTGAGTGTGCCTTCAGGCACTGCTCTTGGTCGGGTGATTCTAGTGTTCCACGGCATGGCTGTCAAGTGTCGGTAGTCAGCCGTTGGCGCGTCAACTGTCTGCCGGCGCGTGCTTGGGGCCCGTTCTCGGGCTGTGACGGAGTCGCAGGTGGTGGCCGGGCGTCCTGCGCTTTCGGTCTCGGCCTAGAGCTCTACTGTCGCGTTCAGCTCCGGCATCAGTACGTGCGCTGCGTGGATTTGGGCGGCGAGCGTCTTCATGGTCTGTTCCTCACCGTGCACAAGAATCGTCGTGCCGGCGTTGGTCCTGGACTGCCAGGCAAGGAGTTCGGCCTGGTCGGCATGCGCGGAGAACCCGCCGATGGTGTGGATGCTCGCGCGAACCGGGATCTCCTCGCCGAAGAGGCTCACGTTTCTAGCGCCATCGATGATCTGTCGTGCCAGCGTGCCCTGAGCCGCGTACCCGACGAAGACGACGCTGGACTCGGCCCGCCCAAGATTGTGAAGGAGATGGTGGCGCACACGTCCACCCGTGCACATCCCGGCACCGGCCATGATGACGGCTTCGCCGGTGATGCTGTTAATCGCCTTGGACTCAGCCCCTTCGCGGGTGAATTGGAGACTGGGCAGATGAAACGGATCGCGTCCTGACTGAAAGAAGCCGGCTAGCTTGGTATTGTAGCACTCCGGGTGGTGCTCGAAGATGTCGGTCGCGGAGATGGCCATCGGCGAGTCAAGGAACACCTGGAAAGAAGCCGGCACCCGGCCCTGCTCCTGGCCTTCACGGAGGAAGTAGAGCAGTTCCTGCGCGCGTTCCAGCGCGAAGGTCGGAATGACGACGTTGCCACCGCGAGCGAAGGTCTCGGTCACCACTTTGTAGAGTTCTGCAACCGAGTCCGCCAGCGGCTTGTGCAGGCGGTCGCCGTACGTCGTCTCCATGACGACCACGTCCGCCGCGACTGATACCGGGTCGCGCAGCAGCGGTCGGCCGGCGTTGCCGATATCACCGGACAAGAGCACCCGGCGGCGCGTGCCCTGTTCTTCGAGTTCGAGCAGCACGCCGGCCGAGCCGAGGATATGGCCGGCATCGAGGAAGGTCACGCGCACGCCGGGCACAAGTTCCAACGGCTGCCCGTAAGCCGCGACCCGTCCGAAGCGGTCCATACTGTTCAGTGCATCAAGCTGGCTGTAGAGCGTCGCGGTCTCTCCAGCATCCTGTCTCTGCGTATGTCCGGCGCCGTGGCGCGCGTCCTCTTCCTGCAGATGCGCGGCATCCAGCACGACCATGCGCACCAGTTCCCGGGATGCGGCGGTTGTCACGACCTCACCGCGGAATCCCCGCTTCGCGAGCAGCGGCAGCCGTCCGCAGTGGTCGAGATGGGCATGAGTTAGGAGCAGAATGTCGATGGCCGCCGGGTCAAAGCCGAAAGGTTCGCTGTTCTCTTCGGACAGCTCGCGGCTGCCCTGGTACATGCCGCAGTCAATCAGGATGCGGCGGCCGGCGCACTCAACCAGGTGGCAGGAACCGGTTACGTCGCGGTCGGCGCCGTGGAAAGACAGCTTCATGGCGTCCTCTTGCGCAGCGGCATTCCGCTGGCATCGTACCAGTGGAGAATGCCGTCCCAGATTTCCTGCGCCGTTTCCGCATAGAAGAACAAGTCCTTGTCTTCCGGGTCGATTACCCCTTCACTGACCAGGAATTCGATGTTCACCGCCTGGCGCCAGAAGGTCTCGCCGACCAGCACGACCGGCAGCGGCTTGATCGTGCGCGTCTGAACCAGGGTGAGAGTCTCAAACAGTTCGTCGAACGTGCCGTACCCGCCCGGGAAAGCCACCAGCGCCCGGGCCCGCATAAGAAAGTGCATCTTGCGTAGCGCGAAGTAGTGGAAGCGAAAGCAGAGACCGGGCGTGACGTAGGGGTTGGGATACTGCTCGTGGGGGAGCCGAATGTTCAGGCCGACGGACTTGGCGCCGGCATCACCGGCCCCGCGGTTGGCGGCCTCCATTATTCCCGGCCCGCCGCCGGTCACGACTACCAGGTCATCAATCTGCAGGTCCGGTCCGCTGCGTCCGACCAGCCGGCCGAATTCGCGCGCCACGTCGTAGTAATGGCTCTTGGCCAGGAGCCGTTCCACCGTCGCGACCCGGTCCGCGACGTCATGGTTCGCAGGGTCGCACTCCCGGGCCGCGCGCAGCGCCGCAAGCTCCCGCTCAATCGCGGCGGGCTCGCGGATGCGCGTGCCGCCGAAGACGACGATCGTGTGCCGGATGGAATGTTGCTCCAGCATGAGTTCCGGCTTGAGATAATCAAGTTGCAGGCGCAGGGGGCGGGCCTCGTCGCTGTTCAGGAACGCGACGTCCTCGTCGGCGGGCCGGTAGCTCGGGCTTTCCATTATCGCCTTGACTCGCTTGTCGGCCTCGGGGTCGTCGGCAACCGGCTTGGGCCGCTGCCAGGGCAGTGGTGTGCGGCGCTGCGTCGGATGCGGCGGCGGCGGCACACGCTGGGTCTTTGCTGACTTGGGCATAGGGACCTCGCTTTCTCGGTCGGCGGACTTTCTCATCGGGGCGCGTTCCACTTCCAGTCACGGACCTCGGGCAGGTCCTGGCCGTGTGCCGTGATGTACTGCCGGTGCTCGACCAGCTTCTGTCGGAGTCGCTGCTGCAGGTCGGCTTTCCGCTCGCCGGTTTGGGGCAGCAGACAGATAGCGTGGATAGCCAGGTGGAAACGGTCGAGATGATTCAATACGGTCATGTCGAATGGGGTCGTGATGGTGCCCTCTTCCTTGTAGCCGTGGACGTGGATGTTCTCGTGGTTGGTGCGGCGGTAGGTGAGTTGGTGGACCAACCACGGGTAGGCGTGAAAGGCAAAGACGACGGGTCTGTCCTTAGTAAAGAGCTGGTCGAAGGCAGCGTCGCTCAGGCCGTGCGGATGCACGCTCTCCGGCTGCAGCTTCATCAGGTCCACGACGTTGACCGCCCGAATCCTGACGTCGGGCAACTCCGCTCGCAGTATCGAGACCGCGGCCAGGGTCTCCAGCGTCGGCACGTCCCCGCAGCAGGCCATGACAAGGTCCGGTGCGCTATTGTCATTGCTCGCCCACTGCCACACGCCGATGCCGTTGGCGCAGTGGCTCACCGCCTCGTCCATGGTCAGCCACTGGGGCGCGGGGTGCTTGCCCGCGACCACGACATTGACATAGTGGCGGCTGCGCAGGCAATGGTCCATCACCGATAGCAGGCAGTTCGCGTCCGGCGGAAAGTATGCCCTAACTACCTCGGGTTTCTTGTTCAGAACGACGTTCACGAAGCCCGGGTCCTGGTGAGTGAAACCGTTGTGGTCCTGACGCCAGACGTGTGAAGCCAGTAGGTAGTTGAGCGAGGCGATCTTCCGACGCCAGGGCAGGCGAGAAGTGACCTCCAGCCACTTGGCGTGCTGGTTGAACATCGAATCGGCGATGTGGATGAACGCCTCGTAGCTATTGAGAATCCCGTGCCGACCGGTCAGCAGAAAGCCTTCGAGCCAGCCCTCGCACTGGTGCTCGCTCAGCATCTCCATGACGCGCCCGGTCGTGGCAAGCGACTCGTCGCCGGGCACGGTTCTTCCCTCCCACTGGCGGTCCGTTGCCTCAAACACCGGGTCCAGCCGGTTGGAGAGGATCTCGTCCGGGCCGAACAGGCGCAAGTTCCGCTCTTCCCGGTTCGACTCAATCACGTCACGCAGGAACCGCCCCAGCACCTGGGTGTCGCCGTTGCCATGCACTCCCGGCGCGGACACGTCAACCGCGTACTTGCGGAAGTCCGGCAGTATCAGGTCACGGAGCAGCAGCCCGCCGTTGGCGTGTGGGTTCGCGCCCATCCTGCGTTCGCCCTCCGGCGCGAGCTCGGCCAGTTCCGGCCGCAGCCGGCCCTGGTCATCGAACAGCTCTTCCGGCTTGTAGCTTCGCAGCCACTCCTCCAGCAGCCGAAGATGGGCGGGATTGGACCCGACGTCTGAGAGCGGCACCTGGTGCGCATGGAATGTGCCCTCAATCCGCTGTCCGTCAACTTCCTTCGGCCCGGTCCACCCTTTGGGCGAGCTGAGCACAACCATGGGCCACCGCGGTCGTTCCTGTTTGCCGCGTAGCCGGGCATCGTCCTGAATCTCCCGGATGCGTTCGACCACGGTATCAAGTGTCGCGGCCATCGCCTCGTGCATGGGTAAGGGTTCGTGACCTTCGACCACGTATGGTTCCCATCCATAGCCTCGCATCAGTTGCAGCAGCTCCTCGCGCGGGATACGGGCGAGGATGGTCGGGTTTGAAATCTTGTACCCGTTGAGATGGAGTATCGGCAGCACTGCTCCGTCCGTGGCCGCGTTGAGGAACTTGTTGGAGTGCCACGCAGTCGCAAGCGGCCCGGTCTCCGCCTCGCCGTCGCCGATGACACAGGCGGCAATGAGTCCGGGGTTGTCGAACGCCGCCCCGAACGCATGGCTCAGCGAATAGCCCAACTCGCCGCCCTCGTGAATCGAGCCGGGGCACTCGGGCGACGCATGGCTCGGGATTCCTCCCGGGAACGAGAACTGGGTGAAGAGCTTGCGCAGCCCGGCCTCGTCGCGGCTGATTTCCGGATAGACCTCGCTGTACGTGCCCTCAAGATAGACGTTGGCAACGACCGCTGCGCCGCCGTGGCCCGGGCCACATATGTAAATCATGTTCAGGTCGTACTTCTTGATAACCCGGTTCAGATGTGTGTAGATGAAGTTCTGGCCGGGCGTCGTGCCCCAGTGCCCGAGGAGAAGCGCCTTGATGTCGGAGTGCTCGAGCGGCCGCCTGAGCAGCGGGTTGTCGCGGAGGTAAATCTGGCCGACCGTCAGGTAGTTGGCGGCGCGCCAGTAGGCGTCAATCCTGCGAAGTTCTTCCGGCGAGAGTGTCTCGGACATCATTCGCACCTCTCCGCGCCCGGGCTTGGGACACGATCCGGACTGTCGGACAATCCGGTCATGTCCCCGCCCGCCAGGCCGAGCGCACGGATTACCAGCCTGGCAATCATGTACTCCTCGTCCGTATGGATGACGCGCACGGCGACCCGGCTGCCCGCAGCGGAGATGACGCCGGCATTGGCAGCGTTCGGTCCGGCATCGAGCGTGACGCCGAGGAACTCCAGCCCCTCGCAAATCCGGGCTCGGACCACGGAAGAGTTCTCGCCGATGCCTCCGGTGAAGACGAGCGTGTCCAGCCCGCCAAGCGCCGCGGCGAATGCACCGATCCACTTCTTGCCCTGGTAACAGAAGAGCGTAATTGCCTCGGCCGCGCGTACGTCCTGCTTCTCGCGGCCGAGCAGGTCGCGGACATCGGAGCTTGTCTCCGATACGCCGAGCAGCCCGGACTCAAAGCTGACCATGTGGTTGAACTGTCTCGCGTCCATACCTTCGGCACGGGCAAGGTACCAGGCCAGCCCGGGGTCGAGGTCGCCGGACCTCGTACTCATCGGGATACCGGCCGTCGGGGTGAATCCCATGCTCGTGTCAACCGGCCTACCTTGATGCACTGCTGCCAGGCTCGCACCATTGCCCAGATGGGCAAGCACGACCCGGCCCTGAGCCGCATCCCTGCCCGCGAGCCGTTCCAGTTCTTCCATGAGAAACGCATACGAAAGACCGTGGAACCCGTACCGCCGCACTCCTTTGGCTTCGTAGCGGCGCGGTATCGGCAGCAGCCGGGCTACCCGCGGCAGGTCGTGGTGAAAGGCCGTGTCGAAGCACGCCACCTGGGGCAGGTCGGGGAACCGACGGTGAAAGGCCTCGGCCAGAAGCGTTTCCTCAGGCAGGTGTTCGGGGTCGAACGGACTCAACGAGTGCAACTCTTCAAGCATCTCGGCCGTGATGCGCTGCGGCTCGCTGTACCTCGGCCCGCCGTGCACGATGCGATGCCCGACTGCGGCGAGTTCCTCGCTCCCGACGTTCTGCTCGACCCAGTCCATCAGCACGCCTGCCGCAGCGGTATGGTCCGGCGCGGTAACCGGATTCAAGAGACTGTGGGTCCGCCTCGCGTCGCTATTGACCTCCGTGTGAGCAATGCAGCACTCTGCTCCTTCCTTTGTTTTCCCTCCCCCTTGAGGGGGAGGGAAGGGTGAGGGTGACGCTGGTGAGCCATCACCCACGAGATGTTCAGTGACCCGCATGGTTGCATCGGGCAGCCCGATTCGTTCTATTTCGCCGCCGAGGACGCGCCTTGGCTCCTCTCCGGTTCCAAACAGGGCGAACTTGATGCTTGAAGAACCGCCGTTAACGGCGAGGACGCGCGAGGCGGCAGAACTCACGGCTGCGCCGTCTTCTTCTCCAACTCCGCCACCTTGGCGAGGCGACGGCGATGGCGCTCGGCGCCGCTAAAGCGCGCGGCAAGGAACGTCCTGACCAGCTCCCATGCAAACTCCTCACCAACGACGCGGCCGCCCAGGCATATCACGTTCATGTCATCGTCCTCCACGCCCTGCCGCGCCGAGAACACCTCGTGGATCATTCCCGCACGCACTCCGGGTACCTTGTTGGCGGCGATGCAGGCGCCGACGCCGCTGCCGCAGATGGCCACGCCGCGCTCAACGTCGCCGCGGGCGACGGCACGGGCCAGCGGCACGACGAAATCCGGGTAGTCGTCGTCCTGGACCAATTGCAGGTCGCCGAAGTCAACCACCTGATACCCGGCTTCAGACATCATCTTGACCAGGTACTGCTTCAGCTCAAACCCGCCGTGGTCGGACGCGATTCCAATGCGCTTCGGTGTCCGCTCCGTGACAGTCGTCACATCCGCCATATTACTCTATCATGGTGCGGCAGCTGAACTGCCAATAGGGTCATTCACTGTTTCGTGGACACTATCACAATTAGATTGCGTGCGGCATGTCGGCGGTTCACGGTGAGTCCCGTCGGGTTCAGAGCCTGAAGTCGAGAGGGTTTCCCAATTGGAGCTAGGGCATGACATGACCGGGCCGTCGTCCCGCGCAACGAATCGTGCGGCGACAGGCGCTGGCGTTCGCATGATTCAGAAGGATATGTCCGAGGGACGTCAAGTCAAGACGCGGCGCACCGACAGAGCGTTGGGCAGCGGTCAGGAGAAGGTGTGACCTTAACCCCGGCGGCGGAGCGAACTCAGATTCCAGAACTCAATCTGTGTCCATCCGTGTCCATCTGTGGCTAAGCATCGGATTCGGCGGCTACTTCGGCGCGGCGATGTCGAAGACGTCCGTCCGTATCTTGGCCAGGGCCTGACGCGCCTACGGCGCGAGTTACCAGTTTCCAGTTGGCAGGTTGCAGGATTCAGACGGCGGGATCGGAAGGGCATTGCGTCGAGACTCCGCAGGCGTTGATGACCTCCCTGACCTTGGTTCCCATCGTGCAGAGCTCGGTCATCGCCGACTCGTAGCGCATGGCCGTTCCCGCGCGCAGGTCGTTGAGCGTGTCCGCAATTCGCTCAACCTCGTACTTCGCCTTCCATGGTGCCGCACTTTTCACTGGGTCAGCCATTCTGTTCCTCCACTCGTACCTCCTATCTCACACCATCGCATCCCTGCATCGGAACCATGAACAACCCAGCGCTCTAAGGCTGGAGACCAATCCCCGACCTAGAACCGCAGCACTTCAGAGTTCTGAGCCGTTCACCTCGGACTACATGCAGCGGAACGTGAAACGTTGCAGCTAGATGACGTAAGGCACTCAAATTTAAGACCATAGCCGATGTGACTCATGAATCAGTATAGCACCTACCGGGTCACTCCCCGAGCCACTCCCCCAGTCACTCCCCGAATGACTCCCTGAGTGACTCCCTGAGTGACTCCCTGAGTGACTCAGGGAGTGACTCCCCGAGTGAACCGGTAGGTGATTACCCCGGTGAACTGGCGGGTGAACCACTGGGGCAGTCGGGGGATTAGTTACAGACTGAGCTGGGGGGTCATCTACAGACTTGCTTGCCGGATAACTTGGTGGTTGAGTCGGTAGGTGACCCTAGGAGTGAGTCGGGGTATGAATTCGTATGTGAACCGCTGGGTGATCTGGCGGTTGACTCGGTAGGTGAGTTGCCGGGTGAATCGTGGGGTGTTCTACCTGGTGAGCAACCGGATGCTGATCTGATAGGCAATCAGTGCCGCGCTCAGCGAAGCATCAGCCGTTGAGAAAGGCGATAGGTCGGACGATGCCTCCCTGGCGGCGACACGAATGGCGAAGAACGCAGCAATGACTTGAGCGATGCGAGGTGCGATGAGCGGAGCGCTGACCAGAGCTTTCACACGCGCTTCTGAATGGACCATCAATTAGGCCCATGGGTGAGGAGTCTGTGGTACGTCTCGACATGCCTTCCAGGGGCAGGGGACATGTTCGCGGCGCGCGTCGGACGCATAAGTCAGAAGCCAAAAGGCAAGAGCCAAAGCTCAAGACGCCCTTGTTGGGACGGAATGTCTGTCGCCTACCAAGAAACCCTCGTTCTTCCCGTCCGGGGATTCGCTGACGCCATCGATAAGACTCAACACTTCAGTTACTTACAGCAGTGTCGGAATACATGGGACAGCGAAATCAGGGCCGCACCAGCCTCCGGGGTCACCGTTTTCGCCCTTGCCGGCGGATTTGGGTCGTAAGAACTTTGTTTTCAGTATCTTAGCACGTGTTGCATGATGTGTCGTGCCTGATGCGTCTTGTCTGATATCCGAACGCAGGCCTTGACAAGACCGGTGGTTGTGCTATATTTGGCCGGTGATGGAGCAATCCTCACAGGAACTCCAAGGTTCTAGACACGAGCTTCGTAGCAGAGGCGACGCGAGCGCTTTGTCCGCGGAATTCCACGTCCGCAACGCGACTCCGTCGGTCACCGTAATTGTACCCGCATTCAATGAGGTCGAGAACGTCCCGTCGCTCCTGGCCGAGCTGTCGGCGCGGTTGCCCGCGGATTATGAGGTCATCATCGTCGATGACGGGTCCAACGACGGCACATACGAGACGGCCGTGGCCGCTCAGGCTCAGTATCCTTTCCTGACGGTCTGCCGTCACCGCAGCAATCAGGGCAAGACCGCGGCGATCATGACCGGCATGGAGAAGGCGCGGGGCGAGTTCGTGTCGATCTTCGACGCCGACCTTCAGTTCCGGCCCGAGGACGTGGTCGCCCAGGTGGAGAAGCTGCGCGAGGGCTGGGACCTGGTGACCGGCCGCAAGCAGGGCAAGTACGAAAAGCGGTTGGTGTCTTCGATCTACAACCGGCTGGCGAGGATGATGTTCGGCATCAAGGTGCACGACATTAACGCGCTCAAGAGCTTTCGCCGCGTTGTGCTTGAAGGCGAGAGTCTGCGCAAGGACTGGCACCGCTACATCGTGCCGCTGGCGGCGGCGCGCGGGTTCCGCATCACCGAAATACCAGTGGCACTCCAGCCCCGGCGATTCGGGCAGGCCAAATACTCGGGCCGCGGTCGGATTCTGGTCGGCTTCTTTGACTTGATTGCCGTCGCGTTTCAGCTCACGTTCATGCGCAAGCCGCTCTTGTATTTCGGGGTCCTCGCGACCGGGGCGCTGTCCCTCGGGTTCCTCGTCGGGTTGGCCGCCATCATCCTGCGGCTGGCCGGTCACGGGTTCCGGCCGATGCTGTACCTCGTCATGTTGCTGGTGATAGCCGGGCTGGTGCTGCTGGCCGCCGGGTTCATCGGTGAGTCGCTGGCGGGCTTGAGCGACCGGATTGAACGGCTGGAACGGATAGTCCGAACGCAGAACGGGACTGAAGGGACAAATGGGACGAAAGGCAGCGATTGAGCCCAAGAATAAGGGGATTCATCTCAACCCTGGGGCGGGTGCTGCTCTCGCTCGTGCTGCTCGGGCTATTGGCATGGCTCTTTCGGAACAAGCTGGGCGCATCCTGGCGCCTGATTCGCACCGCGCAGGTCGCGGCGCTCGCGCTGGCCGCGTTCTGGTACGTGACGTTCATCTTCGTGTCCTCGTGGCGCTGGCAGGTGTTGCTGAACGCGCGGGATCTGCGGTTCGGGGTGCTCTACCTGGCTCGGGTTTTCACGATTTCGCTCTTCTTCTGCAAGCTGCTGCCGACCTCGATCGGCGGTGACGTGATGCGGATTGCCTACACCGCGCCGAAGGACCGTGCCGCCGAAGCGTTCTCGGCCACGCTGCTTGACCGGCTTATCGGGTTCACCAGCCTGATGTTCCTGGCAGTGGTCGTCGCCATCGGCCTGTTTGCCACGAGCGCCCAGTCGCGGGCGCTGGAGCTCACCGTGCTCGGCGTCCCGTTCCGCGGCCCCGGCATCCTGGTGCTCTTGTGCGCCGGGCTCGCGCTCCTGATGCTCGTCACGCTCACGTTCTTCAGCGACCGGGGACACCGGCTGGCCAACCGTCTGTTCGGCCGCATCCGGCTGCTCAGGCTCGGGGAGCGGCTCGACCGCGCCTACGATGCCGTCAAGCAGTACCGGCATCACCGCTCGGCGCTGGCGTTCAGCTTCATTGCCGGCATCGGCGTCCAGGCAGCGCTCGCGCTCGCGTGGTCCAGCGTTGCTCGTGCCATCGGCGGCACGGTGCCGCTGGTTTACTATTTTGTCTTCATTCCGCTCTTGAATATCGTCGTCAACATCCCGACCATCGGCGGGCTGGGCGTGCGCGAGTGGGCGTTTGTGCTCTTCTTCACGCCGACCTGGCTCACTGGGCACCTGGCCCAGGAACCGGCGCTCGCCACCGCCTTGTTGTTCCTGGCGCTGGACCTGGTGTTTGCCCTGGCCGGGGGAGTGCTATTTGCCGTCACCGGACGGAAGGCCGTGAAAGGGGCCCCGGCATGAAGGGTTCAAGCAGAGAGACCGAGGGGTCGATGATTCCGGGGTTTGAATGTTCGGACTCCGGCATCCCGGACCCCTTGAATCCTTCAGGTGCGCTCGGTCCCAATTCTCGAATCCTGGAGTCCTTTTCTGACGAAGGAGGATGACAGTGCTACCAGTTCCTAGACCGAATATCGAAGGGATCCGGCCCTACAAACCGGGCAAACCGATTGAGCAGGTTGTGCGTGAGTTGGGCATCAAGGGACCGGTCATCAAACTTGCATCAAACGAGAATCCGCTGGGACCGTCACCGCGCGCCGTCGCGGCTTTGCGCCGGGCCCTGCCCGAGATGCACTACTACCCTGAGGACTCCGGCTACGAGCTGCGGGCCAAACTCGGCGCGATGTTCAAGGTCGACCTGGACTCGATGCTGCTCGGGAACGGCTCGGTGGACCTGATAATGATGGCCTGTCTGGCCTATCTGGAGCCGGGCGACGAGTTCGTCATGTCCGACCATTCGTTCGTGATGGCGCGAATCGGCGCCGCGATCATGAACGCCAAGCTGGTCGAGGTGCCGACGCTGGAATACACGCACGACCTGGAGCGGATGCTGGCCAGCATCACGGCGCGGACAAAGATAGTCTATATCGACAATCCGATAAACCCGCTCGGGACGATCACCACCAGAGACGCGCTGAACGAGTTCATGACCAAGGTGCCGGAGCACGTGCTGGTCATCATCGACGAGGCATATTCCGAGTACATTTCCAGCCGGGACTACCCCAAGGCACTCGACTACTACAACCAGAACAAGAACGTGCTGATCCTGCACACATTCTCGAAGATCTATGGCCTGGCCGGCCTGCGTATCGGCTACGGCATTGCGCGTCCGGAGATCATCGGCTGCCTGGCCAAGGGCAGGCTTCCTTTCAACACCAGCCGCGCCGCCCAGGCTGCAGCCGTGGCCGCGCTCGACGACAAGCGCCACGTCGTGCGCAGCCGGCAGACGAACGAGGCAGGCAAGGAGTTCTTCTACCGGGAACTGAAGAAGCTGAACAAGGTCTTTTTCCTGAAGAGCTTTGCCAACTTCGTGTTCATCAACTTCGCGGTTGACGCCCAGGAGATATTCGAGGAACTGCAGCACCGGGGCGTAATCGCCCGGACGGTGAAAGAGTACAAGTTCCCGAACGCTCTGCGCGTCTCAGTCGGCACGGCCGCCGAGAACAAGCGGTTCATCAAGGCGCTGTGTGAAATCGTCCGGTAGGCCACCGGACTGCTAGCCCCACGATTACGGGCTCGTCGCCGTGTCTACTCGCTGGCGGCACATCGGCCGGCGACAGGACGGCGGTCCGGAAGCAGGCCACCCCGACGCGAGACGGCCTCAAAGGCAATGGCTGCGGGTTCGTCCCAGGAAGCCCAGTTTCTTGACATCAGACAGCCAGCGAGTTAGCATCTCAGAACGCCGGGGAAAGTGCGTGCAGTCTAACCGCCGACCCAGCGGCGTCAACCGCGGGCGCGTGACGGCCCGATGATGTTCGTCTGCGTCCGCGCTGCTTTGTCTCCGGCACTACATATATGACCACAATATCCGCAGTACCGCCGGCACCACAGGCGGAGGCCTGAGCCGCGGGCGATGCTCTTTCTCCGCCGAAAGCCGAAGGAAGGCCGAGCGGCTCTGGATGAGTTCCTGGCCGCATGGGAGAAGCTCGAGGCCTTCGATCCAAGAGAACGTCGCGACCCGGCCGGGCGGCTGGCCGACTTTCTGAATACCATCCCGCCGAATGTCGAGAACGGCAAGCGACTGTTGGCCGAGGCGGGCGGGCAGGGAACGAGCAGCAGCGTCGACTATCTAATGGATGTCGTCAGTCGGCTCCCGGTGGTGCCTTCCGGCCGCGAGCAGCTCCCTGCCGAACCGGATGTCCCATGGGAGAAGCTTGAGTCAGAGGCAGGACCCATCGCCAGGGTAGTGAACCGATTCCGGGTTCAGGAGCTGGCGGCAGTCAGCGGCCCGGGACGGGAGCGCGTCGACCGTCTGCGAAACCGCGTCCGCGAAATCGGACGGTGGGCGGACCCGACTGAGTATGCCGGGGCGATGCAGGAGCTGGAGGCAGCGGTCGCCGAGCTGGACCGCACGCTGGCGGAGCACGACAAGGCTCATCCCGAGTTCCGGCAGTATCTGAATCAGCTGAGCCAGTTGGGCGGATTGAGGGATGCAGGATTCAAGGCCCTCGTGGCAGTGGCGCCGCCCGAAGGACTGGCCGTGATTGTCGAGGCGCTGAGCGACCCGAAGCCTGAGCGAGTCCAGCTCGCGCTCGACGTGCTGCTCGCCCGAGGCTGGCAGCCCACCACCATTGACGAGAAGCTCGACTGGCTCTGCGCCCAGGCTAGGCGACCGGACCTTCGCGCCAAGGCACTGGCCGAGCTGTCGAAGCTCGTCGTCCAGACCACCGACCCGGTATTGCTGGTTGATGTTATCGAGCCCAGGTTCGCGCGCGAGGGACTGACCGACCTGCAGGAGGAAGGGCTGCCCGACCTCAGGGCCGGTTTGCTCGAGCACATCGCCGCTTTGGGCGGCGAACGCGCCGCTTCGAGGCTGGTCGCGGTGCTCGAGTCGCATACGGAGCCGCCGAGCCTGAAGGTGACGGTCATCCGCCTGCTGGCCAGGTCAAACGCGCCGGAGTCAGTCAGGCTTCTGACCGATGCCATGAGCAGCGTTGAGACCGAAGTGCGGACCGCCGCGACCCAGGCGCTGGCCGAAGTCCGGACCGAGCCGGGAACGCCGGACAGGGCCGCAGTGCTTGACCGGCTGGTATTCGCGCTGCGCGACGGAGAGCCGGTTGTCCGCGACGCCGCGGTCGAATCACTTAGAAAGTACCCGGACGCGACCGGACAATTGGTGCAGACGCTGCTTGAAGACCGGAATCCGGCCGCGCGCGAGTCGGCGGCCAGAACTTTCGCCAGCGGGCTCTCACCCGATGCCGCCGCCACGGACGCCCTGACTCGTGCACTCTCCGACGAGGACGCGGCAGTGCGCCGCGCCGCGGCCGAGGCACTGGCGTCCCAGAGCCGCATGCCGTCCGACCCCGAAGGAAAGCTGCGCTATCTTGCGGCCAGGCAGGACTGGCGAGGAGTCCGGCAGGCGGGGCGCGCGGCGATCCCGCAGCTTGTACCATTGCTCAAGGACCGCGACGAGACCGTGCGGTTGGAAGTGGTGAAGGTGCTCGGCTCGCTGCGAGAGCGTGCGGTCGCTTCCGAGGTCAGCCATCTGCTTTCGGACGCGAGCCAGGAAGTACGAAGGCAGGCTGCTGTCGCCCTCGCCGCGCTGGGCGACTCGTCTCAGGCCGCCGCCCTGCGCACGGCGATGGCCAAGGAAGGTTTCGAGGAAGTGCGGAAAGAGATGGAGAGCGCGATTCGGCGGCTGGAGAAGGCATGACGAGGAACCGGGCAGTTCAGAACTCAGAATCCAGAAACCAGAATGTAGAATGTCCGGCCTTTCTGACTTCTGATTTCTGCTATCTGATTCCTGCATTATCTGTGGGCCGCTAGCATGCTGGGCATACTGAAGGGCATCATTCCTTCCAAGAGCGACCGCGAGGTGAAACGGCTCTGGCTGCGGGTCGCCGAGATAAACGAGGTCTGGGAGTCCTACAAGAAACTGGCGGATCCGGAGCTGCCGAAGAAGACCGAGGAATTCGTGGCCCGCATCCGTGATGGCGAGACGCTCGACGACGTGATGCCGGAGGCCTTTGCCCTCGTGAAAGAGGCCTGCCGGCGTCTGGTGGGCAAGAAGTGGACCGTGACCGGGCTCGAGACTGCCTGGGACATGGTGCCGTTCGACGTGCAGCTTATCGGCGGGATGGTGCTGCACGAGGGCAAGGTCGCCGAGATGCGCACCGGTGAGGGCAAGACGCTCGTCGCGACCATGCCTTTGTACCTGAACGCACTCTCGAAGCAGGGCGCGCACCTGGTTACGGTGAACGACTACCTGGCGCTGCGCGACCGGGAGTGGATGGGACCGGTCTACGAATCACTGGGCCTGACCGTCGGCTGCATCCAGCAGGGCATGGAGCCGGCGGAGCGAAAGCCTCACTACAACGCGGACATTACCTACGGGACGAACAACGAGTTCGGGTTCGACTACCTGCGCGACAACATGGTCGGTCGCTGGCAGGACAAGGTGCAGCGCGGGCATAACTACGCCATCGTCGACGAGGTAGACATCATCCTGGTCGACGAGGCGCGGACGCCGCTCATCATTTCCGGCCCGGTCGAGGCCGAGGACAAGGGGTTCGACCGACTGACTCCGCAGGTCAGGCGGCTCTTCGGGCAGCAGAGCCTGTTGGCTAACCGCTTCGCCGCCGAAGGACTGAAATTGCTTGATGCCGGGAACGAAGACGAGGCCGGAATCAAGCTGCTGACGGTCCGACGCGGCGCTCCCAAGAGCAAGAAGTTGCAGGAGGCCGAACAGCGGCAGGGCGTGAAGTCATTACTGGAGCGGACCGAACTTTCCTTCATCCGAGACAAGCGTTTTCCGGAAATCGATGAGAAGCTGTACTTTGTCATCGACGAGAAGGACCATTCGGTCGCCCTGACCGAGATGGGGCGCAAGGAACTCGCGCCCGGCGACCCGGAGGCGTTTGTTCTTCCCGACCTGGGCGAGGAGCTGGCGCGGGTAGACCACTACACGAACCTGAGCCCGCAGGAGAAGCTGAAGGCGCACGAGGAAGTCCGCGAACGCTACCGGCGGAAGAGCGAGACGCTCCACAGCTTCCAGGCACTGTTGAAGGCGTTCTCGCTGTTCGAGAAGGACGTGGACTACGTCGTGCAGGAAGGCAAGATCATCATCGTCGACGAGTTTACCGGGCGGCTGATGCCGGGACGCCGGTACTCGGATGGCCTGCACAGCGCGCTTGAGGCGAAGGAGAGCGTCAGAGTCCAGGGCGACACCCAGACGTTCGCCACGATAACGCTGCAGAACTACTTCCGCATGTACAAGAAGCTGGCCGGGATGAGCGGTACGGCGATGATAATTGCAGGCGAGCTCTTCAACGTCTACAAGCGCGACGTCGTGGCGATACCGACCAACGAACCGTGCCGGCGCATCGACTATCCGGACGTCGTCTACAAGACGCGGGACCAGAAGTACGAAGCGGTCGTTGACGAAATCGAGACGTGGCACGAGCGCGGACGGCCGATACTTGTCGGCACGACATCGGTTGACGTGTCGCAGGTCATAGCCGACATGCTCCGGCGCCGGAAGGTCAATCACGTCGTGCTCAACGCCAAGTTCCACCAGCACGAGAGCGAAATCATCAAGGATGCGGGCCAGCCCGGCGCGGTGACGATTGCCACAAACATGGCCGGTCGGGGCACCGACATCAAGCTCGGCCCCGGCGTTGTGAAGGGCGAATGCTGCTACGTGGTCACGGAGGACGACGGCAAGTGCCCTGCGTGGGAGGAAAACCCCGGTAGCTGCAACAAGGACGTGCCCTGCGGGCTCTATATCATCGGCACGGAGCGGCACGAGGCGCGCAGGATCGACGACCAGTTGCGTGGGCGCTCGGGTCGGCAGGGCGACCCGGGTTCGTCACGTTTCTTTCTGTCGCTGGAGGACGACCTGATGCGGTTGTTCGGCTCCGAGCGGGTCGCGAAGCTGATGGACCAGTTCGGGGCCAAGGACGACGAGCCGATCGAGCATGCGCTGGTGACGCGGGCGATTGAAGGCGCCCAGAAGCGGGTGGAAGAACGCAACCGGGAGATACGGCGACACCTGCTGGAATACGACGACGTCATGAACCGACAGCGCGAGGCGGTCTACGCGATCCGCGACACCGTCCTGCGCGAGGAACCTGACGCATCAAGCACCACGCCGGAAGCCGACCGAGAAGTTGCGCCCGTTCAGGAGGGTGATGGTTCGGGCCCGACTCCCGAGCCTTCGAATACCGGTACGCCTGAACCGGCTCTGGCGCGGCTTCGCTCCGTCTTCGACGACATGGCCGCGGGACTGATCGAAGACTTCATGGGCAAGACCATGGGGGCCGCGAAGCACGCCGAAGAGTGGGATTGGGACGGGCTACGGGGCGAGCTGTCGATGACTTTTCTGGCCGATCTGCGGATGGACGAGGAGAAGCGGCGAGAGGCCACTCCGGAGGAATTGCGCCAAATCTTGACAGACATCGCTTCCCGCCGGTATGATGAGCGTCGACAGGAGTTGGGCGACAAGCAGTTTGCCGGCCTCTGCCGGAGTGTGTTCCTCTACGCCATCGACAACCGTTGGCGTGAGCACCTCTATGCGCTGGATACATTGCGCGAAGGTATCAGCCTGAGCGCATACGGCCAGAAGGACCCGCTGGTTGAATACAAGCGCGAGTCCTTCGACCTGTTCCAGGAGATGATGAGGGACATGTATAAGGACGCGCTGACGATGCTGTTCCGCGTGCAGTTGCGCGGAGTAGAGGAACGGCGGCAGACGGCGCGGCGGCCGGTCCGTGCTTACAAGCCGGAAGCCGCGGCGGCCCCGGCGGGAGAGTCGGCCGGACCGTCCGACGGCGGGCGCCAGGCTCAACTGGCGAAGCCGGCTCAGGCCCGGCGTTCCACCGACAAGGTGGGGCGTAACGACCCCTGTCCGTGTGGTTCGGGCAAGAAGTACAAGCGGTGCTGTGGAAGTAACAAGCCGGACTGACAGGCGGCCCAGGCGGCCTGCGTCTGAAGATGCCGGCTCCGTGAATCGCGAAAACCGGACTGCGGCCCTGATGCCGGGGTCGGGTCCGACAGAAGCTCACTAAGGAGGAGCGATGGCACAAGGCAACAAGAGCCGTATCATAATCTGGACGATCGTCGGCATACTCGTCGTGCTCGCGGTGGTGATGTTCGTCACCAGGCCGAAGAACGTCGGCGGGAAGCCCATAAACGCGACCGGGTACGTGCGCGCGCAGGAGTACCAGTTCAAGCTGCTCGAGCGGAAGGCTGCGGCGGCCCAGTCCCAGTTCCCGAATGCACCGGCCGACGTGTGGCAGAAGATAGCGGACCAGATAGCCCAGGGCCGGACGATCATGGCTGAAATGCCCGCGCTGACCGATCAGAAGGACCTGCGGGCCAGGAGGGACTCGGTTGACAACTGCCAAGCCGTAGGCCTGCAGTTGCTGACCAGTGTCACCGGCAAGAAAGCCAAAGGGAACGCTGGCGGGAAGTAGCAGGTAATGACCGGCAGGTGGTCGCGCAGCGGCCACTTCGTGAGCGGCAGGTAAGTAGTTGCGGGCCGGCCCCGAGCATGATCGGGGCCGGCCTCGTCTTGGACGCCACGGAGTTTGACGGGGCTCTGGTTGGCGCTAAACTTCGTGGGCGTGAACACAAGCATCCGGAGGAAAGCACCATGAGCAGATATATTGTCTGGGCTCTGGTCGGAATCGTCGTAATCGTCGGTATCGTGCTGTTCGTGACGGCGCCAAAGAAAGCGCCAGCCTCCAAGCTGACTCTCGATTTGGTGAAGAGCGGGGTGGCGGACGCGGATACGCAAATGGGCCGACTCGTCGCCCGAGCCGATGCGGCGAGGAGGCACATTGCGCCCGGCGCCGGTTCCCAAAGTCTCGTGGAGGCCGACAGTCTTCTGGCGCAGGCCCGCGAGAAACTGGGTCAGGCGGATACGGCGACCGATCTCAAGCAAGCCACGCAGCTATTGACCGATGGTCGAGTGGCGCTGCGCAAGGCACGGCGGGCGGTCGAACTGGCGACGAAGCCGGGTTCGCGTCCTCCGGGCAGTCAATAGGCGAGTGACGCGCTGCTCCGGCGATGCGTCGCGCCTCATGCCGGACGTGCAGCGCGGCCTCAGCGGTTAGTAGTAGACGTAGCGCAGGCGGGGGAATCCGAATCCGCCGAACAGCCCCTCGGCCGTTCCTTCAAGCATGTCCCGCAGCCATGAATTCAGGTGGTGGCCGGGCTGGACAAGCCGCGGCTCGCCCTCGATGCCGCAGAGTGACGCGGCGATGCGCTTGGCATCTTCGAAGGTCCCTAGCGTGTCAACCAGCCCGTAGGCAAGAGCCTGGCGGCCGGTCATGATTCGGCCGTCCGCGAACGCCAGGACGCTGTCTTTCGGGATTTTCCGTTCGGTGCTGACGATCGAGACAAACTGGTCGTAGGCGTCGGTCACGACGCCCTGGAGCAGTTCGCGGTCCTGGTCGGTCATGTCGCGAAACGGCGAGCCGATGTCCTTGTGGATTCGGGACTTCACGACTTCGACCTTGATTCCGACTTTGTCCATCAGGCCTTTGACAACCGGGAATTCCATGATTACCCCGATCGAACCAGTGAGGGTCTGCGGGTTGGCGACTATCCTGGTCGCCGGAGCCGATACGTAGTAGCCCCCGGACGCGGCCAGGGAACCCATGGAAACGATGATCGGCATGCCGCCATTGCGGATGCGACAGATCTCCTCGTAGATCTCGTGAGACGGCGAAGTCATCCCGCCCGGGCTATCGACCCGAATCAGGATGCCCTTGACCAGCGGGTTGTGTTCAAGTGACTTGAGCTGGCGGACGGTTTCGGTCGCATCAACGATGGTGCCCTTGATCTCGATGTAGCCGAGGGCCTTGTTCCAGGTCTTGACGCCGGAGACACCGGATCCTGAACCGGCGACGAGGAAGGCAACGGACAGGCCGAGCATGACCGCCAGCAGCGCGGCCGCGACGACAATGAGGACTATGACGGTACTACGCTTCACGGGAGAATGGGCCCAAGTAGATTCGAACTACTGACCCCTGCGTTATCAGCACAGTGCTCTACCACCTGAGCTATGGGCCCGGTCGGGTCGGACGCAGCGGACCGGTCTGACCCGTCGGACATCTTACGGAAAGCAGACACGGAGTCAAGGACGCGGCTTGACACGCGGGCCCGACGGTGTGTCCTCGACCAGAAAACCCAACTCGGCAACCTGACCGCGCAGGCGGTCCGATTCGGCCCAGTCCTTTGCCTTCCGAGCCCGCTCGCGGGCGGCGACCAACTCCTCCACCTGGCCCGGGACGCCTGCCGCAGCATCCACCAGCCGTGCCAGCCCCAGTCCAAGGACGAGGTCGAGGTCGAGAATGGCGTCCCAGGCGGCGCGGTCCTGGCGCTGGTTTCCCTCCCTGACAAGGCTCCAAACCGCAGCCAGGCCCTGAGGGATGTTGAGGTCGTCGGCGACGGCGTCCTTGAACTCCTGTCGATAGGGCTCGGTCCAGGCGGAGTCTTTCACCGGCCAGGTCTGTGCGTTGCGGCCGAAGTCGGCCAGGCCAAGCAGCGAGTTCTGTGCACCCTGCAGCGATTCGGCGGTGAAACTGAGGGGCATGCGATACAGGGCCGTCTGGCAGAGATAGCGGAAACCGGCCGGCGAGATGCCTCGTTTCTCCAACTCGGAAACGGTCACGAGGTTGCCCTCGGACTTGCCCATCCTGGCGTCGCCAATGACGAGGAAAGCGTTGTGCATCCAGCGCGCGACCACCTCCTTGCCGGTGGCGGCGAAGTTCTGGGCGCGCTCATTGGTGTGGTGAACCGGTATGTGGTCGATGCCGCCGGTGTGAATGTCAAAGCGCTCGCCCAGATACTTGATGGACATGGCCGAACACTCAAGGTGCCAGCCGGGAAATCCCCGGCCCCAGGGCGAATCCCACTGCATCAGGTGTTTGGGCTGGTTCGTAATCCAGAGCGCGAAGTCGGACGGGTTGCGGCGTTCCGGGTCGACCTTGGTGCGCGCGCCGGCCTGCTGCTCAGCCAGGTTCAGCCGCGACAGCAGCGGGTAATCCGGGTACTTACCGGTGTCGAATACCAGGCCGACCGACGTGCGGTAGGCGAAACCGTTCGCCTCGATGCGGCGGACGAGTTCAATCATGTCGGCGATATGCTCGGTGGCCCGACAGACGATGTGTGGCCGCTCGATGTTCAGCTTGTCCGCGTCGGTGAAGAAAGCCTGCTCATAGAACCGGGCGATATCCTCCGGCCGTTTCCCCTCCTGGCGCGCGCCCTTCTCCAGCTTGTCCTCGCCGATGTCTTCGTCGCTCGTGAGGTGCCCGACGTCGGTGACGTTCATCACGTGCTTCACCTCGTAGCCGAGGTACTCCATGACGCGACGCAGCGTGTCGGAGAAGACGTAGGCGCGGAAGTTGCCGACGTGGGCGTACATGTAGACGGTCGGGCCGCAGGTATAGATTCCTACCTTGCCGGGCACAATCGGTACGAACTCGTCCTTGCGGCGCGTGAGGGTATTGTACAGCTTCATCGCAACGGCATTCTAGTCGCAGAAACCCTGTTGGTCAAACCCAGAGCCAGGCTCGGACCCAGGTTCCTGACCATAGGTTCTCTTGGTGTCTTTGTGGTGAAATCCGGTTCGGTTCGGCTCTGCCGTCACGCCAGCGGCGTTCGCGCGGCGGCCGCGAGGTCGAGTGGCGAAGGGCCGAACCGCGCAAACCGCTCGATGCCGGCCGCGGCAATCATCGCCGCATTGTCGGTGCAATACGCGGGCCGCGGGACTAACAGCTTGAACTCGTGGCGCGCGGCCAGTTCAGCCAGCCGCTCGCGCAGGTGGCCGTTGGCCGCGACGCCGCCGGATACACCGACTACTCGGCATCCAGTCTTGCGGACTGCCTGCTCGATACGACGCGTGACCGCCGCGACTGCGGCGCGCTGGAAGGACGCGGCGACGTCGGCGCGCGGTGTGTCAGGGTGGTCGCGTCGGTGGTAGAGCACGGCTGTCTTCAGCCCGGAGAAACTGAAGTCCAATCCGCCGGGATCGGGCACCGGGAAGTCGATGCTCGCTCTCCCTTCGCGGCTCAGCTTCTCAATCTCGGCGCCGCCCGGATACGGCAGGCCGAGCAGCTTCGCCACCTTGTCGAAGGCTTCACCGCAGGCGTCGTCGATCGTCGAGCCGAGCAAGCGGTACCGGCACCAATCCTCAACCACCAGTAACTCGGTGTGTCCGCCGGAGAGTATCGCCGTCAGGAACGGCGGCTCGATCTCCGGGTATTCAAGGCGGATGGCGAAGAGATGGCCCTCAAGGTGATTCACCCCGACGAACGGTATGCCCAGACCGTAGCTCAACGCCTTGGCGAACGGCAGACCCACGAGCAGGGCGCCCATCAGTCCGGGCGTGTTCGTCACCGCTACCAGGGACAGGTCGGTCCCGGCGACGCCCGACTCGGCAAGCGCGGCATCGACTACCGGGACGATCGTCTTCATGTGAGCGCGGGCAGCGAGCTCCGGCACTACTCCGCCGTACTCCGCGTGCACGAGCTGCGACGACACGATGCTCGAGAGCACGGTTGTCCGTCCGCTCACGACGCTCGCCGCCGTCTCGTCACAAGACGTCTCGATGCCGAGGCAGGTCGGAGGATTCAAGGACTCAAGGATTCGAAGGGTCGAGTGTTCGGACGCTGGAATCCTCGACTCCCTGGTTCCTTGACTCCTTCCGGCGCTACTTCACCGTCACGTCGAAGAGCTGGGGTTCACACTTGACCAGCCGGATGCCCGGCGGCAGCGTTATCTCCGGGGCCAACTGGTAGTCGCCCGGGGAAAGGCCTGAGACTTTGACTTGGGCGGTGACGTCCGACTGCTTCAGCGAATTCACCTTGGACGCCAGGCCGGCCACCGCGATCTGGGCCTCGGCTGGGTCGATCTCCGCGCGTTGGGCTTCGGACCCGGTGAGAGTGACCGGCAGGCCGAGCAGTATCCGCGCGGTTTCCTTCTCGAGTCCGATGACTGCGTCAATCGACTCCGGCTCGACCGTGTACCGTCCGGCCTCCGGGTTTACGACTTTCAGGTGTCGACGGTCCGGCGCGGTCACAGTCGACAGGTCGAGGGTCTCGGTTATCACCACGGGAGCTTGTTTCAAGTCTTCTTCGCTGCCGGCCAGCTTCACCTGGGCCGGTGGGTCATTAACCGACAGCTCGGTGCCGGCGGGAAGCTGGCCCTTGGTTGGAACCTGCACGTCAACCATCCGGCTGGCGGCGGCGCCAAGCTTCAATTCCACGTTATCCGGGTCCAGCGCCCTGACCCTCACGTCCGGCGGCAGCTTGAGAGCGGCCGGGGAAAGCTGCAGTTGACGGGTCCCGATCTTGCCGCCCGGAACCTCCAGCCGGAATCCGAGCTGCTGAGGTTTGACGTCGAGCAGGTCGCGGCCCTTGCCTTCGAGCGTTGCCACCGTGCTCTTCGCGTCAATGTCGGTGATGACCTGTTTGGTGCTCGGCCCGGCAGCCGTGATCGGCACGGCTACCCGCACGTCGTACGTCCGGTCGAGGACCGCAACTACCCAGAAGAAACCGGCGATGAACAGGGCGATGAGTTTTATCGACCAGTCGCGGGTGATGGACCGGAGCACTTCAGACATCATTGTATGTTAATTGCCGAATGGCCTCTGTCAAACAGTGCCCGCTTCCCCGAATCCGACCTTGAACCGCCAAGACGCCGAGGCAGCGGCCTTCAGCCGAAGGTAGAAGTCAGAATAGTGAGTGCAGAGTGCAGAAGTCCGGATGCCGGCGACTTCTGACTTCTTACATCTGGCTTCTGACATCTGACTTCGTTTGGTTCTGGATAAGTGCCTTCGTGGTGAGTTCCTATTTCGGTTCTGGGGCGGCTTGACTGGCAGCGGAACACGGGCGCGGCAAAGCCGCTCGGCCTAAGCCTCAACCTTAGCCTCAACCTCGACCTGTTCCCTCGTCCTAACCTCAACCTCAGCCTTGATCCCTAATCCCCAATCCCTGGTCCCCGACCCCTGACCCCCGATCCCCGACCCCTAGCCTCTGGCCCCAACCGAGCCGCCGCTTGACTTGGCAAGGGTCAGGACTATGCTGACCACTGTCCAATCATGAGTGGCGCGAGCGAAGCTCCTGATAAACTCCAGGTCCTGCGCGAACGGCTGGAATATGCCGTGACGCCGGCCGAGCGCGTCAGGGCCAGGCTGGCGCTGGCCGAGGAACTCGCGCTCACCGACCCTGCCGCTGCCAGACCCCTGCTGGAACAAGTGGTCGAGGAGGCCGAGGAAGCGGGGGGCGCGGAATCCCGACTGAGCGCCGCGGCAGTCCTCAGTGACCTGCTGCGCTGGGCCGGTGATTACGACGGCAGCATGCGATACGCGGACATGATGCTGAGAGCAGGTGTTGCCACCGACGACCGGCAGAATCGCGCCACGGGATTGAACCTCGTCGGTCTGATACACCAGGAGCGTGGAGAACTGGAGCAGGCTCTGGGCTGCTTCGAGGAGTCCCTGCGATTGAGCCGTGAGACCGGATTCGGGCTGGGAGAACAGAAAGCGCTAAACCAACTCGCCGGCGTCAATTGTCAGCAGGGCGACCTGGAAAAGGCCCTTGCGTACCTTCGGCAGGCTTTGGAGGCGAGTATCAAGGCCGGAGATACCTATGGCCGAGCGGTTAACCAGCGCAACGTCGGCTGGGTCCTGGTTTTGATGGGGCGTTGGGCCGAGGCGACCGAACACTACCATCGGACCGTCGCGCTCTGTGAGGAACATGGATTTCATCCGCTGTTGCTGGCGACACAGATGTCGCTGGGTGAGCTATCGTCGAGGCGGACCGACTACGAAGCCGCCGAGCAGATGCTGCGAGCGGTCATCAAGGCAGGCCGCGAGTCAAAGCACTCGGGCTACGTGTACCGGGAGGCGGTCTCGAATCTTGGTTGGGTTCATTTCCGGCGCGGAGAACTTGCCCGGGCCGAGGAGACCTTGAACGAAGCCGTGCAACTGGGCGAGGCCGCGGAAGACCGCTATCTGCTCGCGAGCACCGGGCTGCGCCGAGCCGAGCTGGCGCTGGCCCAGGGACGGATCGAGGCTGCTCGCGAGTTGCTGGCGCAGGCCGGGCGCATTGCTTCAGAATTGAACCTACGGAAGGAACAGGGCGAGGCGCTGCGCGTCGAGGCGCTCCTGTCGGCTGCGCGCTCCGACTCGAATTCCGCGCTTGAACTTCTTGCCCGGTCTGAGGCCGCGCTTGGTCCATTCGGCGATACCTACGAGCTTGCGCAGACCCGGCTGCAGCACGGCCGCCTGCTCGTTGAACTCCACCGGTCGGAGGAAGCCTTGCCCCTGCTGCAGGCCGCGGCCCGGACATTCCGCCGGCTCGCGGTGCCGGCCGAGGCCGAAGAGGCGAGCCGGCTGTTGTACCGGCTGGAAGTGGAGGCCGACCGTCCCACCGCCCTTGTCCAGGGGCTGATGAGCATCATGTCGCTCGACCTCGCCGTTGACCGCCTGGTCGACCTTGCGCTGGCGATGATCTGCGACAACCTTCGATTCGAGCAAGGCGCGGTGCTGGTGAACGGCCGCGCGGTTGCCAGCAAAGGCAATCCTGACCTGACCGAGTTGCCCCGACGTCGCGCGTCGCTGTTCCAGTCAGACCTTGACCTGCTCCTGCCGGTCAGGCAGGGCCGCCGTCTGCTCGGTCACGTCTGGCTCAGACGCAAACGGCCGCTCGCGTCGCGGGTCGAGCCCCGGAATCTGAACCTGGTGTCTCGGACGCTCGCGCCATTGCTGGCCAAGCTGGGCAGGCTCACGACGATCGAGGCGGGCCGTACCCGTCGGATACCCGGACTGCGCTTTCGGGGCGTGGTCGGCCGCAACCCCGAGGTGCTCAAAGTGCTGGAGCTCATACCGCGCATAGCCACAACGGACGTGGCGGTGCTTGTTTGCGGCGAGAGCGGCTCGGGCAAGGAACTTGTCGCCCGCGCCCTGCACGAGTCCGGCCCTCGCGCCGACCATCCGTTCATCACGGTCAACTGCGCGGCCATCCCGGAAAGCCTGCTTGAAGCCGAATTCTTCGGGGTCGAGGAAGGCGCGGCGACCGGAGTCGCAGCGCGGCCGGGCAAGTTCGAGCTGGCCCGCAACGGAACCATTTTCCTCGATGAGATCGGAGACATGAGCCCGGCCCTGCAGGCGAGGCTGCTGCGGGTCCTCGAAGACCACAAGATCACGCGCGTCGGCGGGACCAAAGAAATGGCGGTCGATGTGTGGGTCATCGCCGCCACCAACATGGACCTGGCCGTGCGCGCCCGCGAGGGCAAGTTTCGCACCGACCTTTTCTTCCGGCTCAACCCCATCCCGCTCGTCCTGCCGCCTCTGCGCCGGCGGCGTGAGGACATCCCGCTCCTCACGAAGTACTTCGTTGCTCGCACCGCCCAGGAGTACAAGCGTCCGGTGCGCCGGGTTAGTGAGGAGGTCATGGCGTTGTTTGCACGATACGACTGGCCGGGCAACATCCGTCAGTTGAAGCATGCAATCCAGCGCGGCGTCGTACTTGCCGCCGGTGATGAGGTCGAGGTCTCCGACCTCCCGCCGGAGTTCAGGCCGGCTCGGCCGGCGGCTCCGGTGCGACGGGCCACAAGCCTGCGCCGCGCCAAACGAAGGACTGCGGACAAGGCCGAGCGCGCGATGCTTCTGAAGGCGCTCGCCCGGGCCAAGGGCAACGCGACTGAGGCCATGAAGCTTGCCGGCTACAGCCGGACGCACTTCTACCGACTCCTGCGCAAACACAAGATACCATGATTCCGATATTGACGGCCACGAAGACAGGATGAAGCTGAGCCGGAGCGGACATCCACAGATTCCACAGATTCCGGAAGATTGGGGCTCCGGACGGGAACTACGAAGCCGGATGAAGGTGAGTCGGAGCGGACGTCCACAGATTCCACAGATTCCGGAAGATTGAGGCTCCGGACGGGAACCACGATGCCGGATGAAGCTGAGCCGGAGCAAACTCCACAGATTCCGGAAGATTGGGGTTCCGGGCGCGAACCAGGAGAGGAATCTTCGGTAGTCGGTGGATTGACTCGATCTGCTGTCCGTTTCGTGGCTCAGAGTCGGTTCTGGAGAGATGGGAGGCTGGCTGGCTTTCGCCCGGCGACACCGATTGTACCATAAGTGGAATGCAGTGTCCCATAAATGGAATAGCAAAGCTGATAACATCTTATGGCTCAAAGAGTTGGCTTAACAGAGACTGCGAGTGCCGTGTGCCACTATTTGGAATCGCCAATCATCTTCCGTGGCCACATTCCGTATCCAACTGAGCTACCGCATCTTACGTCAGTAGCGTAATCATGGCACAGTATGTGCCCTATGGTTCGTTTGATGCAGAACGAACAGCCACAATGTCCCGTGCCTTGGAGTATCGTGGAGTACGCTGACGTGGCCGCAAGAGCCAGAGAGCTCGGCTGCCGTGTCCCGTCTCGCATTGCGTTGCTGCCGGGTAACTTCGCCGTCGCGGCCAGCGTTGCCGATTTTCTCTTTCACGAGGTCGCACCGCAAGTGCGCCTGGCATGGCGAAGCATCGGGATCGCAGATACGGGCCCGTTGGGGACTAGGGACTGGGGGCTAGGGACTAGGGTCCGAATTCCTGAGCAAACCCCTAGTCCCGAGTCCCTAACCCCAGTCTTTGAGAAAGTCCCGCTCACGGTTTTCTTCGGCGCCGATCTACTCCGTGATCCTGCGCGCCCGGTCCTGCATGCAATCGGCGTCGTCGCCTCAGTCCTCCTCCTCGATGATCCCAGCTCCGCAAATGCGAGAGAGGCCCGACTCGACGCCGTGGTTGAGCGCCCGAGCAGCCGCGGCTACGTCTGTCTTGAATACCGCGGCGATGCCTGTGAGCTCGTCGCGCTGGCCAGGTCCGTGCGCGCAATCTGGGATGAGGACATGTACAGCTCAAGCACAAGCTCAAGCCCAAACACGAGCCTGGGCGACGTCTGCTACGGCGCCGTGAGCAGGCGGGCTGTGCGGGACGAACGGCGAGTCGGAGACCACTATTTGCAGGAAGTCCGAAAGGTAGTAGTCACAAAGTAGGGAGGAAAGATGATGACCAGAGTCCGCTATGGAATGGCAGTCGTGGCCGGCTTGTTGCTGGCAAGCTGCCTCTTCGCCGGGCAGGCAAGCGATCAAAGTGTCGTAACGGCCGGCATGTTGCTCGACCCCGGGCTTACCGCGCCGGCCGCCCACAGCCGCCCAGGTTCCCTGTTGCCGGGAATAGCTCGCCAAATACATGACAACGACGTCGGCGTCTTGAAGATCACCTGGCCGGGCGAAGCCTGCATACCCTTCGGTGACAGGATTTTCCCGCGCGGCAAGGTGCAGAACTTTGGCTCGCAGACCCAGACGAACATACCGGTTATCTGCGTGATCTTCGATTCCGCGGCCGGCGCGAGGGTCTACGGGCCTGAGACCGTCTACGTCGCGCGCATCGATTCCGGCTGCGTCGACACGGTCGCCTTCCCGTCCTGGAGGCCGCCGACCCAGGAAAAGGTGTACTTCGACACGATGACAACGGCGCTTCCCGGCGACGAGGACACATCGAACGACTGGAAGGCAGGTCGTTTCACCGTCGCGGTCTGGGGCGAGGGACACCTTACCTACAACGACGGCACGTTTGAGAATGCCATCGCCTGGGTCCTCTCGGGCAGCGAGATGGCGGAGAGGTTCGCCGCTCCCAAGCGTCCCTTGACGCTAGACAAGGCGGTGCTCTGGTTCAGAAGCTTCTCAGGGGATGACTATTCCGCAGAAGTTAGAGTGTACGCAAACGACGGTCCCGGCGGCAGTCCCGGAACTCAGCTCGGGACTTGGGCCGGCCAACTCCACACTGACACTTGGCCCGCTGAGTACAGAAACGAGGTAAGCTTCGACCCGCCGATCGTGGTCGACTGCGACACCTTCTTCGTTTCCTGGTATGCGACGGAAGAAAAGAAGGGCGGGTTCTATATCTACCTGGCGTATGACACCATCTCTGACACGATTCACATCGGCAACGACTGGGGCAAGTACAATGGCGGCGGTCCCGGTTCCTGGGGAATAGTCCCATGGGACGCCTCATCGGACTTGGGCATCGACGCCTACTACCAAGCCCTGCTGCTCGACGGCTCGGCCGCGGACATCCCGGTCCCGCAAGGACAGATTGACTCCAACACTACCTTCACTCCGCAGGTCGTCGTCAAGAATGTGGGCCTGGTGGACCGCGACAACATCCCGGTCAAGTTCAGTATCGTTCGGAACCCGGCGATCGGCAACCCTATCTACTCGGACTCGGCCAACACCGGGCCGGTCGCTGCCGGCCACGAAGTCACCGTAACCTTCTCAGGCAGTGTCAAGCCGACGACGGGCAACTACACTATGACCTGTATCACGCTCCTGCCATTCGACGGCAGGACGGGAAATGACACGCTAGTCAGGCCGCTAACCGTAGGGAATCCTGGTATCGCGGAAAGAAATGGGGTCGCCGCACTTCCGTCGGTATCGATTGCTCCCAACCCGCTCGGGAGATTGGCGACTGTCCGATACGCACTGCCGAGAGCGGGTTTAGTGACGCTTGACGTGTACGACGCGACCGGCCGGGGAGTGATGTCGAAGACGATTGCGGCCAAGCCGGTCGGGACCGTGAGTCTGGACCTGCGCAAGCTCGAGGCCGGTGTGTACGTAGTGAGGGTGAAGGCCGACGGCTTCAGCGCGACCCAGAAGCTCGTGGTCGAGCGTTAGGTCCGGGCGGGCAACACCAGTGAGAGTCAGAGGCTGTCCGCATCGCTGCGGGCAGCCTCTCACGTTTCTGCAAGACGGAGCAGTGTCTCGGAGGAATAGGAGGAACCAATGAGTGCGCCGAGAAGAGCTTGGTTTATCCAGCCGGTGGGAGTCCGGCTTGAGGAAGGTTGGCAACCGCCTCAATAGTGAACGCTGCATAGTCAGGGTAACCGAAGCTATGAAGCCAGCGGGAACGAGTTACCGAGCCAC
>DATJQV010000067.1 GCA_035505375.1 bacterium
GAGCTGTCTGGTCGCAGATGACCGACGGATGATGCCGAGAGCTAAGATCTGCGTGAGGCAGAGAAGGAGGACCGATATCGCCAGGACGCCGGATTCGTCGAGCCCCAGGCGGAATGGTATCGCACAGATGAGTGTCCAGAGGAGGGATGTTGCCCCCTCGACGTGTTCGGGGTTGTTCGCGTAGACAAGCCCGTGCCCTGCCGCAAGATTCGATGAGTAGCTGAAAGTTATTTGGGCATCGTCGATCCCCAGTTTCGGACGACCATGGAATGTGAACACAAGCCAGCAGGCCGCGACGGTGAGCAGGATAGGGTACGCGAATCGAAGGAAGTTCTTCACTTCCTTCCTTCAGGCAGTCCAGAGCACCGATGTGCTGTAGCAGGGCATCGGCCAAGGCGCTCTCTGTCGAGGTCGCGGACTGCTCGCAGGGCGGAGCGGTCGGCGACGGCCCGGATCATCGCCTCGTCCTATTGGCCGATGCCGGTCAAGGCCGCGAGCCGCTTCGTTTTATGTCTTGCCGAAGCAGCGAGGGATTTTGGAGACATCCGTGTCTATTCCGCCAAAAAAACAGAGCGCGCCCGATTGCATTGGGCGATGTTAGTTCGGCGTCGAGATGATGTCAAGCTTGGCTGTGTGAAGTCAAGTCGCTCGGGCGCGACGCGCTTGCTGCGAGTGTCAGCCATCAAGTGACTGCGGCGTGGCAGTCCTGGCAGTGTCGCGGCACTGATTAGGGCGATCAAGACTGCATCGCCGAAGATAGCCATATCCCCATATCCTCGTGTGAACGGCGACGGCGATTGTTCACTGCAAGCAGCGACGCGCTAGTGTAGTGCGTCTTAAATCTCTTGACTTATAGGACGGGCTGCTGTATGATGTGCCATGAGCAGAATAGCGCCGGTCATTGTGTTGTCAGCGGAAGAGCAAGCGGTCCTGGAGGATTGGGCGCGAGGCAGAAGCATGCCCATGCGGTTGGTGCAGCGTGCCCGGATAGTCAGTATGGCGGCGGCGGGGGTGCAGAGCCAGGAGATTGCGCGGCGACTGGGGGTGTCGCGGCCGACCGTGCAATTGTGGCGGGAGCGTTTCTTGGCGCTGCGGCTTCGTGGGTTGGAGAAGGATGCCCCGCGTCCTGGGCGGCTGCCTCGGATTCCGGCCCGGAAGGTACAGTCGGTGGTTGAGACGACGTTGCTTAACAAGCCGGCCAATGCCACGCATTGGAGTACGCGTGCGATGGCTCGGGCGCAGGGGATTAGCGAGGCGACGGTACGTCGGATCTGGAGGCGTCATCGGCTGAGGCCGCACCTGGTGGAGTCATTCAAACTTAGTAAGGACAAGCGGTTCTACGAGAAGTTGCAGGATGTCGTGGGGCTGTATCTGAATCCACCGGACAAGGCTTTAGTGCTGTGTGTTGATGAGAAGAGCCAGATTCAGGCGTTGGAACGGACGCGACCGTTGTTGCCGTTGCGGCCCGGGCTGTCGGCTCGTCAGACGCACGACTACAAGCGGAACGGAACGACCACGTTGTTTGCAGCGTTGAACATGCTGGACGGGAAGGTAATCGGCGACTGCATGCCGCGCCATCGGCACCAGGAGTTCATACGGTTTCTTGAGCGGGTCGATACCGAGACGCCGGCGGAATTGGACCTTCATCTGATAGTCGATAACTACGGCACACACAAGCACAAGCGGGTTAGAACCTGGCTAGGGCGGCACCCGCGTTTTCATCTGCATTTCACACCGACGTCATCGTCCTGGCTAAACATGATTGAGCGCTGGTTTCGGGAGCTAACGGTGAAGTGGCTGCGGCGAGGCAGTTTCGGCAACGTACCTGTGCTGGTGAAGGCTATCGCAGACTACATCGACACGAGCAACCAGAACCCGCACATATTCGTCTGGGTCGCCACCGTCGAGAGCATCATGCGTAAGATAGCCAAATGTAAAGAAGCGTGTGACGCACTACACTAGATACGGCACTAACCTCCTTCCGTTCCGAGCGGCCGGCGCAGTCCGGCAGGGGAGACCTGGAGTCGCCAGAGGCCGAGTAGACCCCAGACGGTAATCACTACGTAGCCAACAGCCTGTGCCGCGATGATGTAGGCCAGCACGCCGGTACGCGGATAGCCCAGCGGCACAAGCACGGCTACCGCAGCAAACTGATAGACGCCAACATACCCCGGAGTGGAAGGGATGGCGCTGGAGAGTCCGAGACCGGCAAGCACCATCACCGCTATCGGCAGCGTCAGGTTGAGCCCGAAGGCCCGCGTGAGGATTATCGTGCCGGCCGCGTCGGTCAGCCAGATGAGAACCGTCATACCGGCAAACGCGAATCCGCGAGACGGGTGTGCGAAGGCCCGCATTCCCGACAGGAACTGCGTGAGGATTCCGAGCAGCCGTTCGTGGAGGCGGGTGGGGCCAGGCAGGCGCTCCAGCAGCCTTCGGAAAGGGCGTTCGAAGCGCGGGACGGTGAGGAGGAGAATGATTCCTGCAACGCCAACGACGCCCATGACTTTCCATGCTTTGACCAGCCATTGAGATGACCGACCCAGTGAGAGCACGGCGACAAAGCTGAACAGGACCAGCGCGACGACATCCAGCAGGCGCTCGGTCAGTGCGGTGGCAAAGATCCAGCTCTTACTCAGGCCGGTCTTGTGTCCCAGCGCGGCGGAACGGATTACCTCACCGGCCCGAGCGGGAAGGAAGTTGTTGCCAAGATAGCCCGCCATCGTGGCCCAGAATACCGTGAGCGGCGAGACTCTCCTCTCGGCTGAGAGCAGCACGCGCCAGCGCAGGCTCCTGAAGGCCATGGAGACATGATAGATGCCGAAAGCGACTACGAGGAATCCGAGTTTCGCGTGCCTGATGGTTGCGGCAAACTCCCGCCATTTGACGCCGCGTACGGCGAGGTAGAGCAGTGTTGCGCCTAGAAGGATAGTCGCGACTAGATACCAGAGGCGACCCGTTTTCACGGTGGGCGCAGCAAGACCGGCGGCTTGCGGACTCGGCCGGGTGGACGCTCGATCTACGGAGTCTTCGATTCCCGGGTCCCCCTAATCGAGGTTGATGCGTTCGTTACTCAATTACTGGCGAGGCTCTGTTCGACTGGCAGCGGGTATGGGTGCCGCTGACGACGTGCTTGCCGCCAACGGCGCAGCCCTCCTGCAATGATCAGGGATGACATCAGCAGCATGATAGCCGGGTTCAGAAAGATCGCGATGCTGATGTCAGGCACTCCGGAATCGCTGATCGACTTGGGAAAGAGGTAGTAATCTTTGGGAATCAGGAGCAGGCCGAAGAGCAGAGCATAGATGGCGTCCGCTCGCGATTGCTCAGTCGAGTTGACAAAGAGGAACAGAGGAATCAGCAGATGGATCAGCTTGTATTCCGTGGAAAGCGGCGGGAGAAGCAGCATGGCAATTACCAGTAGCGCGGTCCTCTTCCACAATTCGCGTTCGACGAAGGTGACATATCCGGTGATAAGAATGGCTGCCACCACGGCCGTCGCGACGTAGATAAACGCGATCCCGCGCATGTTCACGCCCATTACTGTGCCGGTCTCCACCAGAATCACCTTGATGGCCATGAACAGAGTGACGCTCCGCTGCACGTAGTTATTCCTAACCAAGAACTCCGGCAGGTTTCCTGTGAGGGCACTT
>DATJQV010000068.1 GCA_035505375.1 bacterium
GGAGAGACTTTGCTAGAGGTTCTGCCAAAGGAATTACCATAGGCATTGCCAGAGGCAATACCAGAGACCGGGGGAAAGCCATTACCAGAGGCACTGCCAAAGCCATCGGGGAAGGCTCGACCAAAGACTCTGCCAGAGGCATTACCAGAGGCTGTGCCAAAGGCATCACCCAAGACTATGGCAGAGGCCTTGGGAAAGGCATTGCCAGAGGCATGGGTAGAGCATCCCCCAGACCGGCCCTGGGGTGGTCAATCAGCGATTCTGCGAAAGTCACTTGCATATTCCGGTTCTCTCAAGCGTATCTATGTATGGTCTAGACGGGGACGCTGCCAATTCTCCGTCTCTCCGCGCCTAAGTTGCCTGGATAGAGGGAGTTAGGTGGCGACGCCGACAGTAGACCATGCTTCCGGAATCGCCCTGGGAACCGTTCCCGGAACGGTTCGGGGGGTGGTTCGGAAGGGGACTCACAGAAGGACGCCCGCGGTGGTTTCCGGCGGGACGTCCGCCGCGACTAGCGGGGGGATTGGGAAGAGCACACGTGGAGGGATACGCAAGGTGAATCTCGGTTCGACCTGCAGCGCGGTACCCAGCGCGACCCTCAGTTTGACTCTCGGCGGGATTCGCACAGGGACTCAGACGAGGACTTGCGGGAGGATTTCAACGGCGAATCTCATGGCGATTCGCCTTGCTTGCGCTTGGGCTGGAGCGAGGACTACGGGACGCAACGTCTTGTAGCCGAATTCAGAAGTCAGAATGCAGATACCAGAAGGCAGAAGTCTTGGACGGACGGAATCCGCGACGAAGGCGGCTATGGGATCAAACGGAGGAAGCCGCGCTTGCCAACTTTGAGGACCGTGGGGGGACATAACTTCGACGAGCAGTCGAGCGTCGGTCAGACGCTGGTTGTAGAGGTAGAGCGCACGCTCGGTGAGCTTGCGGCGGGCTTCGGCCCGCTCCTTCCTTGTTGGTGGCGTGCTAGCGGAACGCGCGCGCCAGTGACTCGGCAACAGCGTGCGTGTCCCTGTCGCTGTGTTTCTTGAGGCCGCACTCAGGGCATGACCAGGTGTAGCCGAGCCACGACTTCGTTTCGACCACTCCCAGTCCGCACTTCGGGCAGCGGGGCGGTTCCTCGACGTAGACGTCGCGGCGCTGCGACTTCGTGCCGGATTCAAGTTCGTGGCGAGGCCGGGATGTCACCTGCCAGCGCACGCCGTTGAACATCATCTCTTCGCGCCGGACCGCGCCGGCCGGGGCCGGCATCTCCTGCGACTTCGGCTCCCGCCGGGTTGGAGATGACCCGGTTGGTGGGGTTCCCTGGCCCGGCGTCCGGGTCGGAGTCTTGTTCCTGCGACGACGGAGAATCCGCACGAACCACGAGATGAAGAAGTAGAATATCACGAGCTGGACGATGGCGGGTACTGCGCGATTTGCCATGGGGGTCTACACGACCTTTCCGGCGGCTTCGAACTCGTTGCGGACTATCGCGTACAGCACGAGGTCTTCACAGGTCCCGCGATTGCATACGTACTGACGGAGCAGACCTTCCTTGGTCATGCCCAGTTTCTGCATCACTCGTCCGGAGGCCGGGTTGCGCGGGAAGTGCATGGCCTGGATGCGGTTCAGCCCGAGGACGCGGAAGCCATAGTCCACGAGCGCCCGGTTCGCCTCGGTGCAGAAGCCCCGGTTCCAGTGTTCTTTCGCGACCATGTAGCCGAGTTCTCCGCGCAGGTGATTCTTGGTGACCATGAGAGCCACGGAACCGATGACCGGCCGGTCCGGCTTCAGCGTGATGGCAAGTGTGACTTCGGTGCCCTGGCGGAAGTTGTCGGCGTGGGTGGATATCCACTGTTCGGCAGCGCCGTCCGGATAGGGGTGAGGCAGGTTGAGCGTGGTCGAGGCAACCGCCCAGTCCTCGCACATCTGCTGAACGCGGGGCGCGTCAGCCAGTGTGTACGGCCTGAGCACGAGCCGCTCGGTCTCGAGCACGGGCAGGGTGTCGCTCAAGCGCGGGGTCTACGCCTTCTTTGCCACGAAGAGCTGGATGCCGGAGACGTAGTCGTAGGGGCGCTTGTCGTAGCCACCATAAACGTTCTCGACTTCGTAGCCCGCAAGGCGCAGCAGCAGGTGCATCTCGCGGTGATGAATCCAGCAGAGAGTGAATCTCGCCGGGTAGCGCTTGACCGTGCCGTCGTCCCCGATGCGGTCAACGCATTCCCAGACCGAAATCGTCTGACTTGCCAGGTTTCTCTTCGAGATGTCGGTGACGACCATGTCTCGACCGGTTTCGGGATCAGGCTCAACGGCTATCTCCGTCTCATCGCGGCTGGTCAGCCGTCTGTGGTCGGGCGCAAAGACGTGGATTACGAGTCGACCATCGTCAGCCAGGTACTCACGGACTGAGTTCAGGCAGGCAAGCTGGTCTTCGGTCGTCATCATGTGCAGGAAAGAGTTGAAAGTGCAGAAGACCAGCTTGAACTTCTGTGAGAACCGGTAGTCGCGCATGTCCGCGCACTTGAGCGCGACCCGAGCCTGCACTTCGCGAGGTTCCTTGTCCAGCTTGGCCTGCAGCTTGTCGAGCATCGCCTGACTCAGGTCGATGCCGGTTACCTCGAAACCGGCCCGGGCAAGGGGCAGCAGGACGCGTCCCGTACCGCAGGCCAGTTCGAGCACCGGCCCACCGGTTTCTTTGGCCGTGGCAAGGAGGAACGGCACATCGTCCTGTTTGTCTGCCCAGACCAAGTCGTAGTAGACAGAGTAGGCGTCGTATTCAGGCATGGTTCACCTCACTAGCACCACGCGGTAGCGAAAATGGGGACAGTCCCGAGGAGGGGACACGTCCTCAGAGCGACGCGAGGAACGCGTCGCGGATGTGTCCCCAGCGCGAGGACGCGCGGTACAGTCCCCATTTTCGAGGAAGTACACGCCGGCGGGCAGGCGGCTAAGGTCGTTTGCGCCGGGGCGAACCGACATGACGGCGCGGCCGGTGGCGTCAAGCAACTCCGAACGTCGAGCGCCGAACGCCGAACTGGGGAGCACCAGACAACCGCGCACGACGGAAGCGGTCAGCATTTGGCGTTTGGCGGTCGACACTTGGCGTTCATCGACGCCTGTCGGCACTCCGAACCAGGTGAGTATCCGCCTCATCAGTTGCACGCGGGTGAAGTAGGTCGGCTTGGACCCGGGTCGGTTCACTGCCTCGAATCCGAAGCCCATGAACACGATCTTGCCGCCCGACGGCAACTGGCGCCGTGTTGCCGCACACTCAAGAGCAACCGTATCATAGACCAGGAACGCGGCGGAGTTGCCCAGCGGGGAGATGACGTCTCGGGAGGTCTGGTTGCCGGCGCCGTTGCCGCCAGCCGTCGCGGTTCCGGTGACCGGCGCGCCCAGCGAGTCCTGGCGGTTGCCGAACGCGAAGAAACCCGACCATCCCGAGGAGTCGAACTGACAGCCGCAGATGCTGTCAAGAAAAGTGGTGCCGTGCAGTTCCTGGGCGATGTTCTGGCCGGTGATGAACAGGTTGATGCCGGCTTGTGCGTAGCGGGTCAGGCTGTCGCGGTCGGCAGTCGGAACCGTGCCGGTGTTGGTGTTACCTGAGTACCAGATCAGCGACTTGGACCGCAGACGGTTGAGTTTGGCATAGGGGAGAAGCCCGCCCGATGGCCGGTTCCACTCGCACCATGTCACGCCGAGCGTGTCGAGAGTGCTCGTGTAGTAGCTCGCGTAGTTCTCCAGCGTGTCGTTGTTGACTATCAGCACGTGAGCGGGCTGGATCTTGAGTCCGATAGTGGTGTCGCGGTGAAAGGCCACGGTCCACGACCGCGCATAGTAAGGCACGCCCGGCGTGACCGCTAGCGTGAAGGTGCTGTCAATCAGCTTGAGGCTGAAGTGGCCGCTGGTGTCGGTCTGGGTCGAATCCCAGACCAGCGTATCGCTGACGAGATAGGCCTTGATCCAGGTCTGGATTCCGTTGCCCGCTGTCGAGTCGGTCAGAGTGCCGGTCACGCGGCAGGTGTCGAATACCCTGAATCTGGTTGCGACGGTATCGTTGTGCAGGTTGTCATCGCCGCCCGTGAAAGCTGTGAGCGTGTAGAGGCCGGGCGTGTCGAGCGGGATGGGCCCGGCCGAGACCGTGTCGGTGGCGAGGAACGGGAGCGAGTCGAGGTGCACGCCGAAGTTCGTGCCGCCGGCCTTGACGGTCAGGTTGACATTGTGCGCGGTGTTCTTGCCGACATTGGCCACCGGCACCAAGGCCGGGACGCTCTCCCCAACAACGTAAACTGAGTGCGGGGTGGGCGCGACGAACTCAAGCGTGGCGACGTCGCTGTTGTGGAGCGGCGTCACAAACACGTCCATGCCCATGAAGTCGAGGTAGCTGGAGACCCAGGTCTGGTCCATCGTATCCGGGTCGGTCCACGTAGCCGGGATGCCGCCGTCGTCGTCTCGGTCGCGCGTCAGCAGCGTGTCAACGAGATAGTGGTGCATCACCCAGTTGAGCGTGTCGTGGCCTAGTTCGGCCGCGGAGCGGTAGGCGTTCGCGAGCCAGAGGTTATGTGAGCAGTTCCAGTTCCCGGTTGGGTAGAAGCCGGGCAGCGAATCCTGATAGGTGGCAACCCACTGTTTGCCGGTGACGGTGTCGTCTTTGCACACGGTGTGGACCACGCCCCAGAACGCGGTGCCGCCGCTCATGGCCCAGGCCTGGTTGCCGAGTCGGGTCGGAGCGCCGCCCTGAATCCATGTCTTGACTCTATTGCCGCGCGCGAGCGCGGTGTCGTGTAGGACGGCGTCGCCCCTGGCCCGGGCGTACTCCATCGCCATGCCCGATGACTGGCTCGTGATGAAGTAGTCCTGCGCGGACGCGTTCAGGAGAAAAGTGTCGAGGTAGAAGGTCCGGACGGTGTCCGTGTAGGCAAGATGACTTGAGTCTCCGTAGGCATGCCGATACTCGGACTCGGCCATGAAGCCCAGGCCGCAGTTCCAGATCGCGTACCAGATCTGGCTCGGCACGCCGCCGTGCTCCCGATAAGCGGGGTTGTTCTTCACGTATGTCCAGGCGCGAGCGACGTTTTGGTGAAAGTCATCGCGGCCGGTCAGTTCGTACCAGCGCGACCAGATCCAGATGGCTTCCTGCGTGTTGTCGGTTTCTATGGTGGTCGGCATGTGCTCGGCTTCGATGACGCCGCCATAGCTTGGGGATAAGGAATCCGAAACCTGGTGACTGGCTACGAAGTCGCAGGTCTTCTTGATCTGGCGCAGGTAGTTGTAGCGCCGTGGTCCGTAACGGAGGCTCTCCGGCCGGGGCAGCCACTCCGGTCGGTACGAGCGATAGTACGATTCGAACTCCTGTGCGGTCCACGGTCGCGTTGCGAACGCGGCCGAAACAACAAGGACGATGGTTAGCAGTACGCGTCTATACAGCGTGCACCTCCGCTAGAACGATAACGCAGCGCTACGCACAGTCAAGCTAGCCCCGACCGGAGACCGGGGATCGGATCAAGCCCGTCTTCCGTCTCCCGTCCTTTCTGATTGACCGGTTCCGCGCCTAAGTTACAATGTTACGCTGCGTTACTTTGGGGCTCCGGCCTTGAGAAGGCAGGAGCCCGGCGACTCGATGGCATTATAACAGTTCCACGGAGGAAGTTGATGTTGCGTATTGTTCGTGTTCTTGCGTTCTTGCTGCCCGGCGTCATGGTAGCGGCGACCGGTACCGTGACCCAGACGTTTCAGTTCGAGCAGAGTGATTTCATGTTCGGCAAGGTGAACGGTTATGATGTGGTGACGCTTGTCGGTCCCGGGACACGATACGAATCCTCCTTAGGTTCGATCATGCCCGCCGGGTGTTCGACGAGCGAGCCGGGCTTTCCGAACCTGCCGCTGGCAGTGTACTACGTCGCGATTCCGCCGGACGCGGAAGTGACGGGCGTGGACGTTGTGAGCGCCTCGACCGCGGCGCTTTCCGGTCAGATGAACATCTATCCGAGCCAGCCGCCCCAAGCATTGGCGAATGGCGATGGGCGAATGGCGAATGGCGTTCGCGCGTTTGTCCCGCCTGACCCAACTGTCTATGCGTCGGCCCAGGCGTACCCGGCTGAGATGGTTCGCTCGACTCGGTCAGGACTCATGGGGGGCTATCGCATCGCCGCCATCCAGTTTTTCCCGCTTCGTTACTTCCCGGCACAGAAGCGACTCGAACTGGTCACGCGCGCTACGGTCGCGGTCCACTATGAGCGGAATCGACACGACGTCGTGCGTTTGGATGAGTCGCAGGTGGACCTGATGGGGCAGAGCGTCCGGGCCCTGGTCAGAAACCCGGAACAGGTTTCGACCTGGTCTCCGCCGGCGAGAATAACCCTCACGGCAGACTCTACCTGCGACATGATGGTTATCACGTCGACCGCGTTCGCGCCCAGCTTCCAGCCCTTCGTGAACTGGAAGACCCGGCGGGGCATCAAGACCACCGTCGTGAAGACCGAGTCCATCTACTCCACCTATTCCGGCCGCGACCAGCAGGAGAAGATCCGCAACTGCGTCAAGGACTATTGGCAGAACCACGGTCTGAAGTGGCTGCTCCTCGGCGGCGACGACGGCACAGTTCCGGTCAGGACCTGCCAGTTGACGGTCGAGGGCACCACCGAGGACATCGCGTCGGACATGTACTACGCCGACCTCCAGTATACATGGGACTCGAACAACAACGGCATCTTCGGGGAGATGGAGGACTCGGTTGACCTGTTCTACGACGTCTATGTCGGCCGGGTCCCGGCTGACGGCGCAGCCGACATCGCGACCTTCTTCGCCAAGGATACGATGTTCGAGAAGCACCAGGATACGACTCGCCAGAAGCGGGTGTTGTACGGTTCGACCATGCTCTTCGATCCGTATCACGGGAAGGTCATAAACCACATCATCGCCAATACTTTCCCGTCGGGCTGGACGCACGTCCACCTCGAGGACCCGAGCGGCGGCGTCTACGCGGACTCGATGAGCAAAGGGTTTCAGCTCGCCCACGTGGCTGCGCACGGCAATCCCTTCACCTTCTCGGTGATGGACAGCAGCGAGGTCCCGGGTCTTACCAACGGGTTCACAAGGCTCAACTTCGTCAACTCGATAGCCTGCGAGTCGGGCTGGTTCGACGGCACCGATTGCCTGGCCGAGGCTCTGGTCAACGCCCCTAACGGCGGCTGCGTCGCCTGCATGCTGAATTCCCGCTATGGCTTCGGCTATCCGCCCGCGCTCGGACCGTCGGAGTTGCTCGACCTCCAGTTCTACCGCTATTTCGTCCAGGGCTACGCGACCCAGTTCGGCACTCTCGGCATGCTGTCGAAGGACTACTTCCACAGCCTGGCGATGGACCAGTCGGTCTGGCGCTGGTGCGTCTACGAGCTGAACCTGTTCGGCGACCCGAGCCTGTTCGTCTGGTCCGAGAAGCCAAAGACCTTCACCGTCACGAAGCCGGATTCGGTGCCGACCGGCGTCCAGGTAGTCCGCATCACGGCCAAGAGCGGCTCCGCGCCGGTCGCGGGCGCGCTGGTCTGCTTGAGTAAGGGCACCGAAACCTACGCGCGCGGCTGGACCAATTCCCAGGGCTGGATTGACCTGCTGGTTGCACCGACCACTACCGGCAACCTCGACCTGTCGGTCAGCGCCCAGGATTTCTACCCCTACGATGGGCTTATCCCGGTGCGCGGAAGTTCGAACAAGCCAGCGCTGGTCTTCGCCGGACTCCGCATCGTCGATGACGGCGGCAACGGCAGGCTGGACCCGGGCGAAGGTGCGAACCTGTTCGTTTCCGTCAAGAATGCGGGCGCGGTTGCCGCCACCAACACTCACGCGGTGCTGCGTACCTTCTGTCCCTACCTGACTCTGGTCGATTCGACGTCGAACTACGGCACGATTCCGGCCGGAGTCACGGTTGAGGGCGACCAGTTCCGTGTCACGGCTGCGGATTCAACTCCGGGCGGGACGATGGCCGAGATGATCGCGGCCTGCATCGCCGACCAGGGGTCGTGGCAGCCTTTCTTCGAGACGCGCATCGGCGACCTACCCCCGGCCAGGAAGCTGTGGGCCGACCACGACAACAACGACATGATACTCTCGGTCACCTCACTCGGTTCAATCGGCACGCTCGGCCCATACAACGAGGGGTCAGGCCTGAAGTACCCGCGCAACGCCTCGAACGGCGACCTCTACTTCACCAGTTTCGCCTGTGGCAACAGCCCGAACTACGTGGTTGACCGCTGGTACGGGCATCCGAGCTCGACCTATCAGTCCGACTGGCGTATCAAGGACACTCTGCATGCGGTCATCCCGCCGCTTACCGACGGACAGGAGTACGAAACCGTGATCGACGACAGCGCCCATTCCACGCCCAAGGGGCTGACCGTCTACCAGTGGTCGGCATCGGTGGCCGACTCCGGTTACCGCGACTTCGTGGTGCTGACCTACGACATCAAGAATCAGGGTTCGGCACCGCTGAACGGGCTCTACGCCGGCATCTTCTCCGACTTCGATATCTACAACACTACGGCCAACGACGTCTATTCCGACACGCTGCGCCGCCTGACGTACATGACTCAGGCCGGAGACTACACGTGCGCCGCCGGGATCAAGTTGCTGTCGCCGACTGCTGCCGCCAACCTGTCGGCGCTCGACAACAGCGTCTACGTTAGCCCGTCCGCGATGATGACCGAGGCGGTCAAGGACAGCTTCTTGCGCGGAGCGATATCGATGCACAATTCCAACGGCTCCCGCAACTGGTCCTGCGTGGTGTCGGCCGGGCCCTTCAATCTTCCGGTCAACGGTTCCGCCTTTGCCGCCTTTGCGTTCGTCGGCGGCAATACCCTGCAGGAGATGCTCGACCATGCCGATTCGGCCCAGTCCTGGTTCGACCGCTCGGTCGCGGTGACAGAGCCGGCAGGCGTTGGCAATACCGACACCAGGCAGCTTGCGCTGAGGGCGGCGCCCAGCCCCTTCCACGACCGCGCGCAGTTGCGGTTTGCCCTGCCGCAGGCAGGCCGCGTGCTTGTGCAGGTGCTGGATGTCGAGGGCCGGGTCGTGAGGGTCCTCGCCAACACCGATTTCAGCCGTGGCGTGCACACGCTGACCTGGGATGGCCGCGACGAACAGGGCCGAGTGGCGTCTAACGGTGTGTACGTGTACAGGCTGCAGACTGCAGCCGGCGCGTTGAGCAGGAATACGATACTATTGAAATAGCTCGGACAATCCGGGCAAGAAAGGATGAGCTTCATGAGCAGGGAGATGAAACTGGTTCTGGTGATGGTGGCGATGGTGCTGTTTGGAGCCGTCGGGTGCGGGAAGGCGGCGCGAGCGAACGTCTCGGGCCATGTCGGCCCGACGAACGTGACTCCGGTGCAGAAGCTTAGGTTCACCGACCACGTTCGCTACCACAACATGGGGATAGCCTGGGACGGTGATTACTACTATACGATCAATGGTGGCAACTCCGGCAGCTCGGATATCAACAAGTACGACGAGTCCGGCAAGTTCGAGGAGAACTACGACCTCAGCGTTGACGGACGCGCCATTCTCTACAACTCGGACGAAGAGCAGTTGTACCTTAAGGAGAACGGTACCGACCTGTCCTCCGTAGACTTGGATCTGGAAGAGGCAAACGTCGAGCACTCGGGGATCTTCCAAGGTGAGCAGAGCCACGTCGCGATGTCGCCGGACGGGTCGAGCCTGTACGAATTGAGCGACGGCAAGGTCCACGTGTACGACGCGAGCAGCGGCGATGTGAACGACTCATTCGACCTGTCCAGCTACAGCTCAGACGACGACGGCGGCTACGCGTATGCCATCGCTGCCTCGGACAAGTTCCTTTTCGTCTGGGCGCCGAACAGCGACAAAGACATCCTTGTCTTCGACCTCGAGGGTAAGTATGTCACCAAGTTCACGCTCCCGCGCTCGGGCTACGGCTATTCGCTGTCGTGGGCCAATGACATGCTCTGGGTCGCCAGGGACGCGGACGGCGGTACCGATGGCGCGGACGGCACGTGGTACGGATACGAACTCGAAGGATTGGAGTAGGCCGGAAGTGGCCCACTGGTTGAGTGAGCAAATGCCTGCGTCCGCCACTGGAACACTAGGTCACTTGATCAGTGGATCGCTACAGCCTCCGCAGCGACGGCGCCAGCACTGACACCGCGCCAAGACTGACGAGCACGGCGCATCCGCCGACTAGAGTCGCCGCGGGTGCGCCGAACCTCTGAGCAATCGCTCCGCCCAGCAGACAGCCGAGGGGGAACATCCCGTTGAACGCCAGCATGTAAACGCTCAAGGCCCGTCCGCGAATGTGCTCCGGGGCGATGGTCTGAATCAGCGTGTTCATGAGCGAGGTAATCGAGGTCTGGCAGAAGCCGATGATCGCGATCAGCGGCAGGGCCAGCCGGATATCCCGGACCAGCGAGAGCGCGATGGACGACAGGCCGATACCGGCGGTTCCGAGCGTCAGGATTACTCCCTTGCGGCGAGTCTTCGATATCGTGGCCAGGGTCAGCCCGCCTGCCACCGCGCCGATGCCGACGCAGGTCATCATCACTCCGTACTCGCGCGCGCCCTGGTGGAACACGTCCCGAGCGAATACCGGCATCAGCGGCAGGTAAATCATCCCGAACGAACTGAACACCGCGGTCAGCACTACCAGGATGCGAATGTCCGGGTGACCCGCGACGAACCGGAGGCCGGCGAGAATCTGGTGCCAGACCGATTCCTCGGCCCGGTGCGGTTCGCGCGGCGGGAGCTGTATGAACCAGAGCGCGCCGATGATGGCGAGGAAGCTCGCGCTGTTGATGCCGAAGCAGCCGCCCGCGCCGATGGTGCCGAGCAGGACCCCGGCGATGGCCGGGCCGATGATGCGGGCGGAATTGAACATGGCGTTGTTCAGGGCGATAGCGTTGAGAACGTTCTTCCGTCCGACCAGGTCCGGCACGAGCGTCTGGGCAATCGGGCCGTTCATCGTTGCCGCGAAGCCGGTCAGACAGGATATCGCCAGCACGTAATAGATCGTCAGCACGTGAGTCCAGTACAGCACCGCCAGGACAAGCGCAAACAGGGCTAGCACCGACTGGGTGAGAATCATCATCCGGCGCTTGTCGAACCGGTCGGCCATGGCCCCGGCCGGCAGCGATACGAACCATGCTGGCAGCCAGGCGAGGGTCGAGTTCAGCCCGACGAAGAACGGAGAATTGGTCAGCGTGAGAACCAGCCAGCCGGTGGCGATGTTCTGCATCCACGTGCCGATGAGGGAAGCGAGGTTGCCGAACCAGTAGAGCCGGTAGTTCCGGTGCTCGAACGCGGCGAACGTCGCGGGAAGGGCGATGCCCGTTGCCCGCACCACCTCTTCCTCGACCACCTCGAGTCCGGGTTTGTGCTGCGGCGCTGGGGACACATCCGCGACGCTTTCCTCGCGTCGCTCCGTGGACGTATCCCCTTCTTCGAAGCGACTGTCCCCATTTTCTCCAATGGACGTGTGCCGGTTTCCCGAACTTCTGACTTCGGACTCCCGCGCCCCGAGCGCCTCGGCACTGTCCTCTTCACGCGGGTTATTATCTGGCAAGAGGTTATTCTACCGAAGCGCGGCCGCCTGTAAACCGCGTCCGGGCAAGGGGATCAGCGGGACTGGCGCAGTCTGAAGGACGTGGACTCGGTCTGCGTCTGCTGCGCCTGACGTCGGCCCCGGAGATGGCCTTTCGTCTTCTCGATACGACAGCCTCGTCTCGGCTAGCGCACCTGTTTCAGGGTCTGAATCCGGCTCTTGGCCCTGACAACAAGCTGACTGTCGGCCGGGGACGCGATGATCAAGAAATGCTCGTAGCAGGCAACGGCATCAGCAGTACGCCCCGCGAGTTCGTACGCCCGCGCCTGACCATAGAAGGTTGTGACGAGGCTTGAGTCGAGCTTGAACGCCTGTTTGTAGTCCTGGATGGCCGCCTCGTAATCTCCCTTTTCCGTGCGGGCGCTGCCGCGAGCGCTGTAGGCGTCGGCGTAGTTCGGGTTCAGTCTGAGCACCTGCGAGTAATCCCTGATAGCGAGGTCGTATTCGCCATTGCTGTCGTAGGCATTTCCGCGGCTGTAGTAAGTGGCCGTGTCATTCGGATTCAACTTCAGCGCCTGGTCGAAGTCCTGGATTGCCAGGTCGTCCTCGCGTTTGTGGCTGTACGCGACCCCGCGGCTGCTGTACGCGGAGACGTACTTCGGATTCAGACTCAGCGCCCGAGCATAGTCCGCGACGGCCAGGTCGTACTCGCCGCGGTATGCATGGACGTCCCCGCGGCCCTTGTAGGCCTCGGCGTTATTCGGGTCCAGCCCGATCGCCCGGCCAAAGTCCAGCAGGGCCAGGAAGTCTCTGCTCTTGTTCAGGTAGGTGTTCCCGCGACCGATGTAGGCGCGGGCGCAGTTCGAATCCAGCTTCAGCACCTGGTTGTAGTCCACAATGGCCAGATCATAATCGCCCCTGTATCTCAGGACGTTCCCGCGGCAGATGTACGCGTTCACATAGTGCGGGTCGTGCTTAAGTGCCTGATTGAGGTCGAGCATTGCCAGGTCATACTCACCGCTGTCGCAGTAGACATTAGCGCGGTCGTAGTAGGCCACGCTGTTGCTTGTGTCCACTTTTATCGCCTGGCTGTACGTTCCGAGCGCATCCTCGACGTAACCTTGGGCCAGCAGGTCGTTGCCCTTCTTTACAAGGGCATCGGACTCGTATGCGCGACTCACCGCTCCGGAAATGCCGACCAGAAGCAGGATTCCGAGAACGAGGCCGCCAAACAGCTTGGTGTTTCTCATGTTGTCATTTCTCTGTCGCGAGCCGCGATTCGCGTCGGTCTTGTCAGTTCACCTATCTCAGGTTCTCGATCGTCGGTCACGAGGGGATTCTAGGCATTGCGGCCGAGGTGTCAAATCCGCGTGCGGAATCGCGGTGTTCAACAACAGTCGCATGACGCGCGGTGGTTCACAACTGCGGGAAAATCGGGGACTGCTTCGGGAAAGGGCAGGGCAAACCCGCCTCGGGCCAGCCCACGTTTTCGACGGTTGGTCCGCGTTTCCTAGAGCGTACCGGCCTTGTGCAGTCTGGCCTTCAGTTCCCTGGCCTTAGTGTCGTCAGGGGTGCTCTTGAGCCAGGAGTCAAGGAGGGCTCGGGCCCTGTCGGCGCTGCCGCCGCGTGCCAGCCATGTGACCTCCTGAGTTGCGGCATCGTCGGCATCGGCCTTGCGGCCGGCGGACTCGTAGCGCGACACGAGCTGCGCGTACAGCGACGCGTAGTTGAGTGCCAGGGGCGCGACTACTCGGGTCAGCGGCGACATGTTCTGAGGCCACGAGGCCAGCGTGTCCGGCCAATCGAGCTTGTATTGCTTCGTCAGGTTCTCGGTGATGCGGTCGAAGTCCACGGCAGCGGCGGGCCTAATCTCGGCCACGCGGTTGACCAGTCCTTCGAGGACCAGCCGATCGGCATAGGGCGCGCTCATGTCCGGGCTGACGGTCACGGCGAAGTAGACCGGCCGGTGGGCCTTGGCCGCGTTGGCGATGATGTTGGCGACCACCTGCTGCGACGGAAGAATGACGGTCTTGCCGTCCGTGCCGGTCTTCGGGGCAAGGTCCGCAATCTCCTTGTCCCTGAGGGAGATGGGCAGTCCGAGCGAGTCGCGCATCATCTTCACGACCGCGGGGACGTTGAGCAGACTCAAGTTCGCGATGGTCACGTCCGGTCGGAACGGGTTGCCTGCCTGCTGCAATACCGAGGGCGGGTACGTGTCATTGTCGCCGTTGGTGAAGAGGATGGCATTGGGTTCGAGCCCGACCAGAAGGTTGTACCCGAAGTCAATCAGCGGCTGCGGGTAGTAATGTCTGTTGCCTAGTTCCAATGCCGCGTGTCGCGCATCGGACAGGCGGCCCTGTGCCATGCAGCTCGCCCAGAGCGTGGTGTAGGCGTGAGCGCTAAAGGGGTGAGTCGAGGCCGTGGCTTTGAGGTTGCACCGTTCAGCCTCGGCGAAGCGCTCCGAGTCGCTCTTGCTCGCAAGGTCTCCGGTGCGCATGGGCAGAATCAGGTCCGCGTAGTCGAGAAGCACGCCGGTCGCGTCCGGGTCGAGCTTCATCGCGGCTTTTGCCTCAGCCAGGGCCGTGTCCCTGACTCCCGAGTAGCGGTAGGCCATGCTCAGGCCGAGATGGGCCTCCGCGCTCTGCGGGAAGCGCTTGACCAGGTCCTGATACTCTGCCCGTGCCGAGTCGAGCTTCAGCGCGTAGAGCAGGCGGTACGCGTCTGCGAGCTTAGCCTCGGCGCCGGGCGCGGTCGTCGGCTTGGTGATGCCCCAACGCGCCCAAGCCTGGCTTGCCGACTTGCTCGTGCTGCAGCCGGTGCCGGCCACGACCAGCGCGGCGCCGACCAGTGCTGCGAAAAATGCTCTCACTTTGCCTCCATTCGTCGTTGAGAACTTTCCTCCGGACCGGTTGTCTTTCGCCCGTGAGATGTCTCTTAGACGCACCTGGAACTCAGACAGTGCGCAGGCGGTTACCTGCCGTGGTCCCACTGGGCCTGTTGACAGACCGCGCCGGGGCGCTAACTTTGGTCTGATGATATTTCAAGCCGCTCTGTCGCATCGGGCGCTTCGCGGCGTGATATCGGTGCTTGTGCTCTTGGCCGGCGTCGCGTCGGGCACGTGTATCGAAAACGGGGACCGCCCCCAGGAGGTACAGTCCCCATTTTCGCGCAATCGTTCCGACGTCCTGACCGTGGATGTGCCACTGGTCGAGCTCCCATTCAACTTCCAGTCCGGATACTACGCGCCGAGCATGGCCCAATCGATTGGACTGACCAAGTCGTTCCATGAGGCGGGGTTCCACGGCATCGATTGGCTGGCGGACAGGCTGGCGGGTACGGGGCATCGCGGCGCGAGCATCGCGGTCTGGGGCACGACGGCCGCGGCCTTCATGATTTACTCGAGCTACGCACCGCCGGGCGTCACGTGGGCACATGAGGAGTTCCACCGGGCAGTGCTGTGGAACCGCGGAGTGAGCAGCCGCAACAGCGTGTACTCGTTTCCCTTCTTCTCCGACCTCGCCTCGGTTGACCATGTCAGCGACAGCGATCTTGTCCGGCTGAAGCGTGACTTTCCGCACGACATGGTCCGGGCCGGAGAGGCCGGGTACGAAGGTCAGCAGCAACTGGTGGCGGCATTCCACGAGGACGACTTCTATCGTGGTCGGCCTCAGGCTGAGAACCTCAGTACGCTGCTCTCGTGGTATAGCGACCTGTCCAACATTCTCTACGTCGGGCTGTGCAACACAAGCATCGTAGACACGCTCACGGCACAGACGAACCGGGCCGACGGGACGAATGTCGCGCGGCGTGACTTCATCGGCTTCGATTTCACGGCCTGGGTCTACGACCTGTTCCGGCCCGACGAACCGTACGCGCAGCGCGGCATCCACCCATCCGGCGTCGGCATCGACCGCTACATCCGTCGCTCGGAGCTGACCCCGGCCGAGCGGAGTTTCCTGGCAAGGGAGTTCTATCTCTCGCTCACGTCGCTGGCAGACCCGCTGCTCGTCGGCTTTCCGGGTATCGCCATCGGCGGCGACTCTGCCAATGCCTATGTCCAGCACTACCTGACGTCATTCGGCCATTCAATCAACGTCACGTTGATGCTCAAGCGCGGAGAGAGCGGTCTCGCCATCGCCTTGCTCAATCAGCAGAATCGGGTGGCCCACTTTCCCGGACTGGACATGAGGATTGTGAACTGGCCTGTTTGCTTGGGTCGCGTGCGGCTCGGCCTCGGCCCGCGCCTCTCGCTGTGGACTCAGCCGAGCGGGCAGGGCTTCGAGACTTCAAGACCCGCACCGGGCGGGCTGGCTTCGCTACGGGTTGACTGGCCGGCGACCCGCGGCTTGCACGCATTCGCTGAGATTGAAGCCAAGACCAGCGGCTGGGTCGCAGGAAACGCCAGCCTCGACCCAAACGTCAGCGCCCGTCTCGGCATCGGCTACCTGCTGCGCTGACGCGCTAGAACCGCACCGTCACGAGGCGGCAATCAACGAAGGTATGTGTCTGCCGGTCCGACGTTGAACGCGTGCTGAATGCAACTGCTGGTGGTAAGACCCTGCCACCGAAGTCAGGCCCCGGTTCTCCCCTAGTAGCGCCCACGCTGTAACCGATTACCGCGCCGGCAGGAGGCGCGAGCACAATCGTGGCGACAAGACCGTACACGACGTATTCTCCGGGGTTGTTGAGCTGATGTCCGATGATTTCGAGCGCACCACTTGTCAGCAGGCCGGCGAACGCACCGCCGTAGGCAGCGGCGGTATTGCCATCCACATGCAGAGCTTCGCCGACGAGCGTGGTCCCCAACCCGCAGCCGGTCGGATAGCCCAGCACCACGCCGGTGAACAAGCCACAGTAGGATGCTGCAGGTATCCCCATGTCGTCCTCATTCCCCGGGAAGAACATACCGCCAGCAAATGCGAGCACGATCCCTGCTCCGATACTGACAATAGGGCCACCGACGAGCGCCCCGCCTGACTCACCGAGATAGTCAATGGCACGCGGCCGAACCGGCTGCCACATCTGCGCCGTAGTCACGGACGCGGCCAGCACGGTCAGCATCATGCCTTTCACAGAGAGGATACGGCCCAGCCCGCATGCCATGGTCGGATTATAGACGGGCCTGGCAGGGATATCAAGGGAGCAGGGACGTCCAGTACTTGTTGACATGAATCAGAACCTGACCGTCACCAGGCGGCACTTGACGACCGCGTGCGTCTGACGGTCCGAACTCGGCCGCATACTGAATGCAAGTGCTGGTGGCAAGACCCTGCCACCGAAGTCAGGTCCCTGGTCACCCCTCGTAGCGCCCAAAATGTAACCGATGACCGAGCCGGCAGGCGCGAGTACGCCCATGGCCACGAGACCGACACGAGGGTCCACGCTGAACGCAAGTAGCCCAAGACCCATGCCTGCAAAGGCGCCCACGTAGGCGCCTGCGGTGTGGCCGTCCACAAACAGAGCATAGCCGACCAGCGTGGCACCCCACCCGCAGCCGGCAGGATATCCCAGCCCCACCCCGAGCACCGCGCCTATGGAGAATCCATCCCAACGATAGCCCGAGGGGGCAAGCCCTGCCCCGACTAGTCCGAGGGCAATTGCTGTCCCCGCGCCAACCGCAACGCCGCAGCCGACCGATCCGCCTGCCTCACCCAGATAGTCAACCGGACGCAGCCCGTTCGACTCCTGCCCCCGCGCCGGGGCAAACAGTAGGAGCAGCACGCTTACAATGACGAACACGTCACGTGTCATCTTGTCATCCTCCCGTCTCCAGGTCCATCGTCCCTCACGGTCTCGACGCCGCACGCGCCGTGCGATTTGACTGCTTCCAATGACTCAGGGCCTCGTGCTGCCATGTGAATCGGTCTTGACAAGCCAGGCGTCTTCTTTCCCAGCGCCGCAGGAATACGTCCCGCAGGCGCTCCGGGGAATTCTATGCGGCCGGCAATGACGTGGCCGCGGTCAGGAGACTGCGCGACAGCCTGCCCTTCGTCGTCTTCGGTTCCGCCGAACTTCCTTGTCCCGCGTTCTGGAGCCGGAAGTCTCTTCCTGCAGCCGGCAACAGAGTCATCGCTGCCAGCAGCACGCAGGCCCCGGCGCGAAGGCTCTTGCTCACGAGGTCCTGTCACCGCGTACCGTCATGGCCGCCCCGAGCTTACGCCCGACTCCTCGTGATACCGGTCTGAGCCTGACTCGGTCATGTCCGGATTGTAGAGTTCGCGGGCCGGCGTGTCAAACCGATCGATGGCCAAACGGGCCGGATGGACGGCGACCTGACTAGCTTGACAAGGAGCGCGCGCAAAACTACACTAACCTTGCTTCAAGGGCAGAAGCAGCAGTTACGACCATGCAAGTCTTGTTGAGCCGATCGGAGGTAAGGTGAACCGTCTGACCGCGTTAGTGCCGCTGGCAGCCGCGATCACGTTGGTGGCGGGCTGCCGCAACCAGCCGCTCACGCCCGAGGCGCCCAAAGGGCCGTCGAGCGGGATGATCGACCAGATCTACGAGTTCTCAACAGTCACAGGCAGCCAATCGCCCGAAATGGTGGCCTACCGGTTCTACTGGGGCGACGGAGACACATCCGAGTGGTCGGAGTTCGTGCCGCCCAGGATATCGGTCTCAAGAAGCCACGCGTGGCGCTCGCCGGGCAACTACTCGGTACGTGCAGAGGCGAGGGATCTGCTCAGCGGGGTCAAGAGCGACTGGAGCACGCCGGCCTTCATTCTGATAAAGGGACAGAGCCCGGACACTTATCCGGCGACAGTCCGTGCCACGGTTCCGACGTCCGAGAATCTGGTTTGTCCGCCTAACACCGATAATGTCTATGTAACCGGCGAATGGGATGACGCCATCTATGTCATCCGGACCTCGGATAACGTCCTGGCCCAGACTCTCCGCCTACGGTGCGGTCCCACGCAGATAGCGTGCAGTCCCAACGGCGATCGGGTCTACATCGGCAGTTCGGATGAAGTCTACCGCGACCATCCGCACCGCCTCTATTCGCTTCGCACCTCCAGCAATACCTTTGTTGACAGTGTCGATTTGCTCGGCAACCCGCAGGGCGTCGCGTGCCTCCCGAACGGTCAGTACATCTACGTTTCGCTCGGCGACTCCACCAACAAGGTGGCGGTCGTCCGCGCATCGGATTTCTCGGTGGTCACCGATGTTCCGGTGGGCAGTGAACCCGGCGGCATCACCGCCCTGCCCAGCGGTCAGTACGTTTACGTCGCCTGCACCAACTCCCGGTTCGTCTACGTTATCCGCACCTCGGACAACACGGTCGCGAAGACCATCGATGCCGGGAGCGGCGTCAATCGGCTCGCGGCCCTGCCCAGCGGCGAGTACGTTTACGTGACCAGGTTCGAGACCGGGGCCCCGGTAATGGTAGTGCGCACATCCGATAACACCGTCGTGGACAGCATACCGTTGGCCAAGGGGCGGAGGTGCGGCATTGCGGTGCTGCCCGGCGGACGCTACGTATACGTGACCAACCGCGACGCAAACTGCGTGGATATCATCCGGACTTCGGACAACAAGGTCGTTTCGACGGTCGCGGTCGGCAACATCCCCAACGATGCGGCCTGCCTTCCGGACGGCTCGGGTTTGTACGTTGCCAACCGCGGCAGTTCGGTAACATACATAGGCTTCTAGAATACGAGGACAGGTAACTCCGTCCCGGCGCCGCCCGGGACGGAGTATCCGTCACGCCGCGCCCAGCGGATTCCGGTGATTTCCGTACCGCGCAGCGTTTGAGCCATCAATCCACGCTGGCCGGTGTCGGGCTACTGGGTTGGCGGCGGTTCGTTGATGGCCAGCCAGTAGAGGCCGAGCTGGCGGAGTGCCTCGACGAACAGCTCGAACTTGACCGGCTTCCGCACGTAGCTGTTGGCCCCGAGCTGGTAACCGCGAATCAGGTCTTCTTCGAGGTTCGAGGACGTAAGGATCGCTACCGGCATCAGCCGCGTGCGTTTGTCCGCCCGGATGCGCTCGAGGACCGTCAGGCCGTCAACCTTGGGTAATTTCAGGTCGAGCAGAGTGATTGCAGGAAAGTCGGCCGGATTCCGCCCTTCGTACCTGCCGCGGCCGAAGACGTAGTTGAGCGCATCCGCTCCGTCGCGGCACACGACAACCTGGTTGCTGATCCCGCCCTTGGCGAGAGCCCGGAGCGTCAGTTCCTCGTCGTCCGGGTTGTCTTCGACCAGCAGGATGACCTTGTCGCGGTTCTTGTCGTTGTCCATCTGTTATCCCTCCTTCGGAGTGTCGAGTGCCGATTCCCGGATTTCGGGCATCGAGCCTCGATCCGCTGTTGCCGGTTCGAGCGTGAACCAGCAGGTTGTACCCTTCTCGACACCGCCTTCGATCCATACCCTTCCGCCGTGACGCCCCACGATGCGCTGCACGATGGTCAACCCGATACCGGAGCCGGGGAACTCCCGCTCGGTATGCAGGCGCTGGAACGGGGCGAAGACCTTGTCGACGTAGGCCATGTCGAAGCCCGCACCGTCGTCGCGCACGAACCAGATCCGTTCGCGGTCGGCGAGCGTCTGGCCGAACTCGATGCGCGCCGTCGCGTGCTGGGACGTGAACTTCCAGGCGTTGCTCAACAGGTTCTGCAGCGCCAGCGAAACCAGGGTCCGGTCGGCGAGCGCGGTGAGGCCGTCCGGGATCATGAACTCCACCTTCCGGTCCGGGGCGGCACGCCTCAACTCGGCAGCGATGTTGCGGGCAAGCTGACTCATGTCGACGGGCTTCCGTTCGATCGGCATACGGGCGATGCGGGCGAGGCCGAGCAGGTTGTCAATCAATCCTTCCATCCGCCGGGCCGCTGCCGTCACCCGGAAGAGGTCGTCGCGCGCGCGCGCGTTGAGTTCGGGCCCCGCGTCCTCAGCCAGCGCCTGCGTGAACCCGTCAATCGCCCGCAGCGGCGCGCGCAGGTCGTGTGAGGCCGAGTAGGAGAACGCCTCCAGTTCGCGGTTCGCCGCCTCGAGCTCGGCGGTCCGCTCGTGCACCAGTTCCTCGAGGTGGTCGCGGTGCCGGGCCAGTTCATCGGCGTCGCGCCGGTGCTGGATCGCGATAGCGGCTTGATTGACAAATGCCTCGACGGCTTCCGGGTCGTGGACTTCCGCGCCTCGGCGCATCAGGAAGTTCAGCGTGCCCAGAATCCGACCCCGCCAGTGAATGCCTATCGCATATGTGCCACCGATGTCGAATGTCCTCTCGATGGTCCGTGCCAGGCCTTTGCGCAACTGACCGTAGGCGAGACCCCTGATGCCGTCCTCGAACCTCAGCAGCTTCTCAGAAGCATACTCGGGCCGATGTTCCTGGGCGAGCGTAAACTCCGTGCCAATCGGGTTTCGGCCCAGGACTTTGAGAACGGTCTCCAGACGGGCGCCGATGCCGGCGACGGCGCGGACCGTAAACCGGTCAGCCGCTTCGTCGTAGGAGTTGACGATGACATAGGCCTTGCCGATCAGTCGGTGCAGACGGTCAGCGACGTACTGATAGATGTCGGCGTCGCGACCGAGCTGGATAAACCCGACGGCGGTGTCGCGGAGCAGTGCGGTATCATCGAGGTGCTGCCGTTCGCGCAGCTCGGCCAGCTTGTGTTCGGTAATGTCGGTGTTGGTACCGAACCACTTCACCGTGTGGCCCTCGGCATTGCTCAACCGTACCGCACGAGTATCAAACCATCGGTACTCGCCGTCGCGGCGGCGGATTCTGAACTCGACGTGGAAGGTTGAGCCGGAAGTCACCGCGGCGTTCCAGGCAGCGACGGTTGGTCCGCGGTCATCAGGATGGAGCTGTTCCAACCAGCCGAACCCGAGCTGCGGCTCAGCCGGAATGCCGGTGTATTCCACCCACTGCTCGTTGAGGAAGTCGCACGGCCCGTCCGGCGCACACGTCCAGACAAGTTGTGGCAGCGAATTGGCCAGTTGCCGGAAGCGGCTCTCGCTCTCGCGCAGGGCGGTTTCGGTCCGCAGGCGTTCGGTAATGTCGCGCAGGAAAACAAGCCGGGCCGGGCGTCCGTCATCGCCGGTCACCCGCACATCCTGGATGTCATAGGTGATCTCGCCGCTCGGTATGGTGTACTCCCGCCGCGTCGTCTCGCCGGCAAGGACCTTGGGGTTGGGGCAGTCCGGACACGGTTCGGGCCTGCCCATGAGGTACTCATAGCACTTGCGGCCATTGACCGGTCCGGCGCGGGAGAGCAGCGCCGGGTTGACGTACTGGATTACGCAGTCCTGGCCGACAAGGTACACGCCGTCCGGCATCGCATCGAGGATGCGCCGCAGCCGGTCTCGCTCGGCCTCCACCTGCAGTCGGTGCTGCCGCCTCTCGGTGACGTCGCGGAAGATGGCGAACGTCCCGAGGAACCTGCCCCGGGCGTCCTGCTGCGGCGAAGCGGTGACCAGGGTGGTCCGCTTCGTTCCGTCCGGGCGTGTGATATCGAGGTTGTATGTGTCGGTCTCACCGTTCCGTCGACGCGCGGTCTGCTGGCGGACTACGTCTGCCTGCTTGAGGTCGAGGAACTCAAGTACCTTGCGGCCGACGAGGCCGCCGCGGGGGAGTCCGAACAGCTCGTCCGCGGCCCGGTTCGCGAAGGAGAAGCGCTCCTCTATATCGGTCATCCCGATTCCCTCGCCCATGTCCTCGACGAGCCGGCGGTACCGTGCCTCGCTGTCGGCCAGCGCCGCATCAGTCCGCTTGCGGTCGGAGATGTCGCGCACGGTCGCCTGCAGTATCCGCTGGCCGCGAAAGACCATCGGCGTGAGCAGCACGTCGGCCGGGAAGACCGAGCCATCGGCCCGCTGGTGGAGCCACTCGAAGTGGTTGCGGCCCTCGCGGAGCGCAATCGCGATCTTCTCATCGGCGGCAGCGCGCGAATCCCGGCCGTCGGCCTGACAGGGCGGCGAGACATCGGCCGGGTGCTTGCCGAGGAACTCCTCGCGGGTCGAGTACCCGAACACTCTCAGCGTAGCCGGATTGCAGTCGAAGAACTTGTCGGCCGTGAGCAGCATGATGGCGTCGCTCGAGGACTCGAACAGACTGCGGTACTTGAGTTCGCTCTCGGCCAGCGCCGCTTCGACCCGTTTGCGTCTGGTGATATTCCTGACGAGGATAGTCAGGCCGGTCACTTTGCCGCTGGCAGTGCGGACCGGATTCCAATCGAATTCACCCCAGTTGACACCGCCGGGCCGAGACTCGACGGTGGTGAAGCTCTCCCCGGCGAGCGCCCGGTTCATGCTCCACTGCATCATCTCCCTGGCCTGGGGGACACTCATGAAACTGAGCGGGCACATGCCGCGCTTGATGTCCACGCCATGGTGCTTCTTCATCTCCTGCCGGTGGCAGGCGTTGAACGATGTGTAACGATAGCTGCGGTCGAGGGTGAGGATTTGAGTGTCGGTCGGGCTTTCAGTAAGCGCCCGCAGGATGGTGTCCTGGCGGCGCGGTTTCGGTGTGGTTCGTTTCGGCTTGGGGTTACGCCTAACGGGCATGGCCACGATTCTCCATGCGGCTCCGACGAGGGACGCGGGCATCAGGCTTGGGTACGTTCACATCGGCCATCCTTCTGCTTGACTTCAGAATAACACCCGTCGCAAGAGGGTCAAGCGATTACGCGGACGGCAGGAAAGCTCGACCGGCGCGGCATCCCCGGAGTTGGCATGTCACGCTGAATACCAACCTGCGGTTTTGAGTCTAATATAGTTGGATGTCCGTCCGACAAGCACCTAAAACCGGAGGTCTGATGTTTCGACACCGTCATCTTCTGCTGATTCCGTTGCTTGCCGTCCTGTCGCCGGCGGCGGGCTCGTGGCTGAACAACCCTGACAATTCCTACGAAGTGCGATTCTCTGCCGAAGCCGGTCTCATCGGCGCGCTCAAGAACACCATCCAGTTCGGCAAACAGGGTACGCAGTTCAACTACGTTGCCGATGGGGGACAGGATATTCTGTTCCCGTTCCGCCGGATGTCGGCCGAGCTGCACCTCAAACCGCGGCACACCATTATCCTCCTGTACCAGCCCATCGACCTGAGGACCGAGACCTACCTCACCAAGCCGCTCGTGGTCGACACTGATACCTTCCCGGCCGGCACTCCAATGGACCTGCGCTACGGGTTCGACTTCTACCGGATAAGCTACCAGTACGACTTCTGGCCTCAGCCGGACCGGGAACTGGCCGTCGGGTTGTCGCTGCAGGTACGCGACGCAGCGATATCGTTCGCCACAAAGGACGGGAGCCGGGTCCGAGTCTACGACGACGTCGGGCCGGTGCCGATTCTCCGGTTCCGCGGTCGCCTGCCGCTGGCCGGCAAGTCGTGGGCCGGCGCGGAAGTCGACGGATTCTACGCACAGGGCAAGGTCGTCACCGGCAGCACCAACGTTCAGTCGGCCTTCCGCGGCGCGATTCTCGACGCCTCGCTCCGCTACGGCCTGAGCCTGAACCAGTCGGTCGACGCCTTCGTCAACCTCCGCTACATCGGCGGCGGCGCATCCGGACAGCAGAACGTGCCGCAATACCGCGGCGACGGCTACACCGACAACTGGCTGGGCACCGTCGACTTCGGCATCGGCCTGTACCTCAAGTAGCGACGGCCGGAAGACAATCGCGGGCAGGCTTTAGCCTGCCCGCTCCTTTTCCTGTGCGTTGGAGCGAGTCAGCCGTGGGCTGTGTGAACTACTGGCCAGCTTTCGACTTGTTCAGGGCCGCAGCGGCGCGGATGAGGGCCTTCAGCGCTTTCTCGTTCAGCTTGTCGCCCTCGTGGAAGTCGATAGCGCGCCTTACCGTTCCTTCCTGGGTGAACAAATGGTCCGGGTCGTCCAAAGAAGCGCCCTTGGCGAAGGTCATCTTCACGTGGTCCTTGTACGTCTCGCCGGTGCATATCATCCCGTCGTGCGACCAGACTGGCGTCCCTCTCCACTTCCACTCTTCGACCACTCCCGGTACCGCCTCCTTGATCAGGGTGCGGAGCCGGGACAGCAACTCGCCCCTCCAGTCACCCAGCTCCTCGATTCTCGCTTCTATCATCTCGGATGCAGGCTCGGCTTTCTTCGATGGGCTCTTCTTCGCGCCATCTCCGCTTCTCCCAGGCGTCATGCCCTCCTCCTCTTCTGACTGTTATTCACCGATTCCATCTAGGAAGGTTAGACAGCGCCCGCGCCGACATGGGTTCCCCTTCACCAACCGCCGTCGGGCGACGGCTGAGATTGCTCTACTACAGCCTGGTCACTGGAACTTGGAAACTGGTCACTCGCGGCCGCCGGCCGCGCTGTGCCTTGACATTGCTCCGTAATAGGTGACTGTTCCTCCCAGAAGGGCTCTCTCTCTGCCGAGCCACCCTGGGTGAGTCAGACGAATCGAAGGGCCTCTCACGGCTGGTAACCGCGCCGCCGGTGCGGCAGCTGTTGACTTTCAGCCTTCCTCTGTATACAGTCGAAAGATGCTCTTGGTCGCCCGGCGCAGCGCCCTACGCTATGCTGTCGTTCGGCTTGCGGTTTGCTTCTTCGCGTTCTTCGTCGTCGCAGTCCCGGCGCTGGTCGTAGTGACTCACCATCATGACGATGGGAAGGAGCACGGCGACTGCCCGATATGCCAATTCGTCGCGGCCCCGTCTGTCCCCGCCGTAATCACGTCGTTCACACAGCCCGAGATTACCTGCGCGGAAGAGACTCCGGTCCTGGTCTGCGAGTCGCCATGTCTGGTTCTTGACTTCAGCCCTGACGCACCACGGGCTCCACCGCCCTTCTGACCTACTGACAACCGTCCGCAACCAAGTCTGAGAATTGCCGGGAAACCGGCATGTTATGGCATGCCCAAGGAGGACGAGGTGTCCGTCTTACGACCATTCCGAATTCTCTTGCTGGCGGCCGCAGTTCAGCCGGCCGCGGTAGAATCGGCCTGCACGCCGCTCGGGCAGGACGCCGATAACTCGTCTCTGTCTGCGGTCGGCGACGTCGCCGGTCGCTACTGCCTCGCTGAATCTGGGTATGCCATCGAAAAAGGAGAATTCCATGACATTGAGAAGAACCGCTTTCCCTTTCCTGATTCTGTTTCTGTTGCTTACTTTCACAGCCCGGGCCGGGGTGGTTAATCCGGACATCTCGGTTATCGGACAAATGCGTACTTTCATGACCGACGACCCGGCGGACTCCAACCGCAACCGGATACAGATGAGTCTGGACGAGACCGAGGCGGAGTTCGATGCCGCCCTCAATCCCTTCGCCCATGGGACCGTAATCCTCTCCGTCCTCGACGGAGGGATCGATGTGGAAGAAGCTTACCTCCAGATCCCGCACAGCCTTCCCTTAGGGTTGGCGCTTAAGGCCGGCAAGTACCGGGTAGGGTTCGGCAAGCTGAATCCCGCCCATCCCCATACCTATCCCTTCATTGACCGCTTCCGGGTGCTCGCGGCCTACCTGCCCGGGGAGGAGTCCTTCGACGAGACCGGAGTCCAACTTTCCTACCGCCTGCCTATGCCCGGAGACCTCTCATCTACGCTGTCCGGAGACTTGCTTCAGGGAAGCACGTTCCATCCCCAGGAAGCTAGTCTGTCCCGCCCGGCCTGGCTGGGGCGGTGGGAGAACTTCTTCATGCTCGGGGACGAGTCCTCGATGGAGATGGGCCTGTCCGCGACCCAAGGCGTGAACGACGTCGCGCTCGATGCCAAGACCTCGATCTTCGGGGCGGACGCCAAGGCCAAGCTCTGGCTCACGCCGCTTAACGTGCTCGTGCTCCAGGCCGAGGGCCTCCTGCTGGACAAGGGATTCGCCACGCTCGATTCCGCAACCGGAGCAGTCAGCCGGACGACGCTTCTCCCTTTCGGAGGCTACGCGTTCGCGGACTACACCTGGAAGAAGAAGTACGATGCCGGAGTGAAGTATGAGCGTTTTCAAAGGCCGGTCGCGGGCAAGCCGTGGGACCAGTCGATAGGCCTCTTCGCGGGATTCGGCCTGATGGAGGAGACCACCCTGTTCCGCTTTGCCTGGGACCGGTTCTTCCCCGGCGGGGCCAAGTCCTACAATACCTACACCGTTCAGATCCTGTTTTCTATGGGCCCACACAAAGCCCATCAATTCTAAGGAGGACAATATGAAGAAGATACTTTGGCTCTTGACCTCTCTGCTTTTCCTGGCCGGTTCCGAGGCCTATGCCAAGCTGACCGTGGCGGCCTCGCTGCCGGACCTGGCCTCGATCGCGGCCTATGTTGGGGGTGATCGGGTGAGCGCCTTTTCCATCGCCCGCCCCAACGCCGATCCCCATTCCGTCGAAGTGCTTCCGTCCTACATGGTTCGGGTGTCCCGGGCGGACGTTTACCTGAAGGTAGGCATGAGCCTCGACCAGTGGGCCGACCAGATCATCGACGGCTCCCGGAACGGCAGGATAAGAATCGTGGACTGCTCCAATGGGATCGCGGTGCTCGAGAAGCCCGGCAAGGTGGACGCCTCGTTGGGCGATGTCCATCCCGAGGGCAATCCGCATTACTGGCTGGACCCCGAGAACGGGATGCTGGTCGCCCAGACCATCGCCGATGCTCTGACTGCTGCGGATCCCTCCGGGGCTGCAACGTACAGCGCCAACCTGGACCGTTTCAAGGCCGAGGTCACCCGGAAAATGGCTGTCTGGAAGGTTACTGCTGCGGCCATCCCGAATCGAACGATCTTGACCTACCATTCCTCCTGGCCCTATTTTGCCCAGGCGTTCGGATTCACGATCCCGGCTCACATCGAGCCCATACCGGGCATCCCGCCCAATGCCGGGCACCTGGCCCACCTGGTGAAGATCATCAAGGAACAGCAAGTGACCGCGGTCATCTCAGAGCCTTATTACTCGGACGACGCGGCCAACTTTCTCGCCCGCGAGACCGGCGTCAAGTTGTTCAAGATCACCCCGTCCTGCGCGGACGCCTCACCCAATTCCTACCTGGACCACTTCCAGCAGATCTTCGACGCCCTGAAGGGAAATTGATGAGCGTCTTCGCAGCTTTCTCCTATCCTTTCATGTGGTGGGCCCTGGCAGCCTCCCTGGTCCTGGCTGGAATCCACGCCTACCTCGGGTTCCATATCGTGAAGCGCGGCGTGATCTTCGTGGACCTGTCCCTGGCCCAGATGGCCGCCATGGGCCTGGCCATCGCGATCCTGCTCCATCTGGAGGAGCACCCCCTGGCGAACTACCTGCTGCCCGTGGGCGCCACGCTGATCGGGGCCGTGCTCTTCGCATGGCTGCGTCATCTCGAACACCGGGTGCCGCTCGAGGCCTTCATCGGAATCGTCTTCGCGACGGCCCAGGCCGCGGTGCTGCTCATCCTGGAGAAGGCTCCCTCGGGCACCGAGCATCTCAAGGAGACCCTGGTCGGAAGCATCTTCACGGTCGAGCCTTCAGCGGTCCTGAAGACAGCGGCTATCTACGCCGGAATCGGGCTGCTCCACTTCCTGGTCCGCAAGCCCCTGTTCGAGATCACCAACAACCCGGGGAAAGCGCGCGAACAGGGACGGAACCTGTTCGGCTGGGACGTCCTGTTCTACGGGACCTTCGGGATCGTCGTAACCAGCTCGGTGCGGATTGCCGGGGTGCTCCTGGTCTTCGCCTTCCTGGTCATACCGGCCGTGGCCGGGATCCTGGCCTCGGAGCGCACCGGGGTCCGTCTTGCCGTAGGCTGGGCCTTCGGGTTCCTGTGTTCCATCGTCGGGCTGCTGGCCGCGTTCAGCTTGAATACCCCTGCGGCCCCGACCATCCTCGTGGTCCTCACGCTGGCCCTGTCAGTCCACGGAGCCTTGACACCTCTGATCCGGAAGGTTCTCAGGGCAAACGGAGGAGTTTGATATAGAGCACCCATCGTCTCCCGGGTCTGAAATAGAGGGGGGCGACTTCGCAGCCGCCCCTCTCACATCACCGGTCGGGAATTCCGGGGACAGGACAAAAGAGGGACGCCATATTTCTGGCTTCCGTCAAGGCCGGGCTGGTTCGGACCGCATCGCGAGGCGTGCGTTGGCGGCTCTCGGTTCACCGCTCGCGGCTTCGACGGCGGGCAGGAACAGGCCAATGTAGAGGTCGAGGTTCAGGTTGAGGTTGAGGGCGGAGCGGGCCGCAGCCGGTGCGGGCGGGGACGGCTGATGGCCCACGGCTCACGGCCTGCCGCTCCGATTCCAACGATGGACGATGGACGCACCGTCGGACAGGGGCCTGCCCGCGCGGCAGCAGGCGGGCCGCTGAGGCCAAGAACGATGCGCTGTCAGACAGGGCCTGCCGGAGCCAACGGCCCTCGGCGTGTCAATAATCATTTGCTGTCCCCCGAATCCCCTTGTAGGCGAACTCACGATGGCAGCAGAATCAGCGACAAGGCCAACGCGCAGACTGATATGACGCCTGCCACGAACCATGCCAGCGCGCAGTTCACCTTCGTGGCTTTGCGATTCACGATGTCGAAGTTGTTCTTGTAGGCAGCTAGCCTGATTGCGGCTAGCTTTCTTGGCGATTCCATCCCTTCCTCCGACACTAGTCTCACGAGTTCGTCTTCGTCCATGCGCTGAAGTCCCGTAGCGCCAAGCGACGACAGGGAAAGGAAGGTCGCCACAATAAAAGTCCCGATGCAGGCAATAAAGGGCAGACCGCGAACCAACCAGAAGACCGCAGTCTGCCACGGGCATTCCATCCCCACCGGACGTACCAGAGCGGGCCACCTTAGCGCGACCAAGGACAGCACTAAACCGCACGCGCCCATCAAAGCAATGCCCTTACTTGTCCAACCGTCGGAGCGGGTCAGTTCGTGGTCGTACAGCAGCCGGAACTCGTCATCCAGAATGCGGAGTAGCGCAGGATCGGTAGGCATTCGTTCCTCGAAGTCCCGATATGTCGGCTTTGGGGACTGCGCCCTTCCTTGCCGCCTACACACGGGCTCTCCCTTGTCTGCTCCTTGAGAGCAAGAACTCTGCCATGTACCTCGTCATACCGTTTCTCAGTTCAAGGTCTAGCCAAGCCCATTGTCCATTCGGATTGTTCTCTAGGAACACGTACTCGTGTTTCGGAGTGACCACAAAGTCCATAGCAGAGAACTGAAGCCCATACCATTCCACGAACTGGCGGCATTTGGCCGCTACCTCGTCTGGCAACTCAAGCTCGAAGTATCGCAGCCCCTGGCAGTTGTTTCTGCGCCAATCTACCTTGGACGATGCGCTAGCTTGGCTGTCAATGCCCACGGCAAAGATTCGTTCGCCAATTATGGTGACCCGAACTTCATATAGCTTGGGTACGTACTCCTGAAAGAGGCAGGGCGAGAACGCCACCAGGTCGATGTTGGAGACGTCCGCCTGAGTAACGACCGAGGTGTATATGAGCTCAAGCTTGCCATCCGGACACTCGACCGCGCCCGACTTCAGTGGTTTCACGATTCTCTCGCTGCCGCCCGACACGCAGAACCGCCTTGCTGCTTGTGGGTCGGTCGTAACGAGTGTATCAGGAACTGCGAATCCGACCTCCTGGGCGGCGGCGAGCTGAAGTAGTTTGTCATTCGCGCGTCGGATCACGTCGGGACTACTGACCCAAAACGAGCGCGCCAACACGCGGTAGAACCCACTCAACATGGCCTCGCACTCCTGCCGTGCGAAGGAGCGGGCCTGCTCATCCACGACCGCCGGCGATACAGATGGTGGATTAGGTTTGCGGAACCAGACGGTCTCGATGGAGTCCAGAGGAACGTCACCGTGGACTGTATGCAGTAGACCAGTTGCTGTTCCCCCTGAGTAGCGGAGTTCGACCGCGGCCGATGATGGGTAGCTCTCAGTGTTGAGACGGATGAATCTGCCGCCCAGGACGTTCAGTTCCGCCACGACGAGGTCCGCAGTGACGTCGTCACTGCCCGTGACAATAAGCAGCATCTAGTCGGTGTCGCGGCCTTCGCGTATTACGTGAGTGACGGTTGAGGTACCATACGGTTTCTTGGGATCCTTGCTGCTTAGCTCGGGCTCACAGGGCTCTCGCTTGGTGAAGCACAGAGGCTCTTTGCTCTCGTCAGTCTTCATCGTCGTTCTCCTTGCACACTTCTGTTGCGGTCATTGTGAAAGTATCGCGGCTTGGTGCAGTGGCACCGTCATCCGGGCCGGACTTGACCGGTTCCTTCTTGGCGAAGACAAGTGGGATCGGTTGCTTCTCTGGCTCTCCCGTAATCATGGACCTCCCTTCTGGCATGCTGCCAGTAGCTCGCAACAGATGGAATCGCTACTCATCCGGGTCAATGCTGTGGCCTATGCCGGCACCAATCGCGGCTCCACCTGCGGCACCCAGTGGCCCCAAGATGGCACCGACTGCGCCGCCGATGACGCCGCCTATCACAGCGTTGCGGCTCTTTATCTGCTTCTTCTTGTCCTTGGATAGCGGTGCCTTCGTGTGGCCGTGGGCCGCGCGCACCGTTCGCGACCCCTTATCTTGCTTACTCGTATTGCAGTGAATGCAGGCCGGATACAAGTTGTTCCGGTGATCTGTCCCGCCTCGGGCCTGCGCTACCGAGTGATCTATGTGCCACGACATTCTCGCACCAGTAGCACCGTAGTTCTTGAGGCTTAGCTTCTTACGGCACAGATGGCAGTGCCCGTCGGTACGTCTATAGACCCATTCTATCGTCTCTTCATCGAAAGCCATGGCTTCTCCTTGTGGTCATGCCACCGTGCCCTCCACAATCCTGACTTCCTCATCCATCAGACCGTATAGTTCATACACCAGCGCGTCGATGGCCTTGTCGGTGACGGCGGTCTGCCGCTGGAGGGATTCCTGCTCATGCGGCGTCTTTGTACTTGGCGGGTGATAGTGCATGTCCAGCATCCGCTCGACCAAGCTGACCACCTTTTCATGCCGGGCCTGGTACGGTTAGCTGTCGCTGGCGCGTCGGGCCTCCTCCTCGGTCACAATCTGGAACTGTAGCCTGTAGTAGACGACGCTGATAGAGGGGTTCGCTGCCACCGCGTACTTGAGCTTCCTGTCGAACTGCCGCGCGACGATCACGCCTCGCACGTCACTGGTGCCGGCCAAATGCTGTTTGATCCAGCCCATGTATCTTGACACTTGCCCCACTGCGCTGTCTGACGCCCTGTCGAGTTTCAATTCGACTACCACGAAGTCACCGTTAGGACGGACACAAAGGAGGTCTATCTCGCCGACGTCGGTCGGGTACTGCCTTCCGGCGCGGCCGGACGCATCCTTGTAGAGCTTCAGGCCGTTCTCAATCGCCTCGACATCACTCGCGACGACATCCTCAAGCTCGTTCTCGATCCGCGCGACGAACTCCCTCTGGCCCCTGCTTTCCTCTGCGACAGCATTGGCCTCCTTGGGTCGCGCTCCCAGCCTCTCGATGTGTACGATGCACTCGCCGGGGTTCACCTGTTCCTGACTGTCGAACCTCACGAGCAAGGTCGCTCCTGCCGAAATGTGACTTTCCCTGTAGAATCGCTGGAGGCGTTCGATCGCCGAAGGCTTGCTCCTGTGAGCGTTGAAGGAACGGCCCTCCCCGTCAATGACTGTCATTTTCCTAGGTTTCGTGGGCAAGCTCCGGCCGTGCGTGGCGCCATCGTTGTCCCTCAGATTCAAATGCCCGCCTTTGACCTCGTTTTCCGTTACTGTTCGCTGGAACTCAACCATATGCTGTTTGCCTCCTTGAGTCTGTCCTATCCATCAGCACAACCTATGATCCGTCGCGGCAATCTGGCGCTGGAGCGATTCGTGCTCGTGCGGCGTCTTGGCTTTGGGCAAGTCCTTGTGCAGCTTCAGCATCGTCTCGACCAGTCCGACCATCCTGTCACGCCGCGCCTTGACGGCCTCGTTGAAGGGCCTGACTACCCTGGTCCATCCCAGTTACGCTGCAACACGTTGGAATCCGTGTGTCCTAACTCCTCCCACGGTCGGCGACACGGAACTCCTGTTCGTCCCAGATTGGACCGTCACTTGAACGGCCCGCCCTTGACCAGAGGTGCCTCGCTTGGTCGTAGTGCCACCCGCGCTCCTCCAGCAGCGCAGCGAATTCCTGCTTGCTGACCTTGAGCTCATCGATGATGCCCCTTCTCCAAGCTTCAACGACGATGCGATTGAAAAGGTACTCCCCGTATAGAACCGGGTGGTCTAGCTCCGACAACACCTCGTCAACCATGCCCTCCAAGTGGACAGACTTAGTCATTATGGCGGCAGTCTTGCCATGGGTGCGCCCCTTGAAGAACGTGAGAATGAGCTCGCCGGCCAAGACTGATTCCCGGTTCTTCTTCTTGTGCATCGACCAGATTGGATCACCGACCTGTGATACCGCTGCACGGAGCGACGCACCCGAGTCGCGGGCTGCATCGAGGATGGACCGGAAGTAGGAGACATTCCAGTGTTGGAATACGACCGACATCCAACGCCTGTTCTTCAACATGGCAAACGTGGCCACTGTGCTCTGGTACAGTTGATCAGTGTAGTGTTCCTCGGAGAAGTCCCTCTCACCTCCAACGATAAGCTCCTTGTCGCGCGCATCTCCACTGGGAAGCATACCCAGCCACACATTCCACAGGCAAGATAGGTCCAAGTAGGAGATATGGCCGCCATATGGTGGGTCGGTAAAGATGTAGTCGACTTTCCCCTTGAGTTCTCGCTGGAGGTCGACAACGTCCTCGCTGAAGCAGAGGAATCGGCCTCGCCATCCCTTGGTCGATCTCTTCATTTCGATCGCGTCTACTAGCTCCCTTCGAGCTGCCATGACTCCGCGGAATCGGTTCTGAAACACGGACCACGGGTCTAGTTCTACTGGACGTCGCGCCACCTTGTACCGGTAGATGCTGAAGATGCTGGACCCTCCTCGGGACTCAGCCCGCCCGTTTGTCGATATGAACGTCCTATTCAGTCGGGAGAGCGTTCCAGACCACGCCAGCATGAGCAAGGATTTGGCCGGACCTTCGATGGCGTCGATCGCGTGTTTGAGAACCGCGAGCGAACGAAGCTGCCCCAATGTGAAGAGCTCGTGATACGTCGAGACATCCGCGTTCTTTGGCAGGGGCACGTTTGGCGGGAGGAGGATATCCGGAGGTAGAGACGGAGTTCGTGTCGTGGCGCGCATGTCTTTCAGCACGCCGCGGCACTGCTCCTCAACGTGGGTGAATGCGGCTGCGGCCTGGCCCGCTGATACGTCTGGGAGATGCACCAGGCTCTCGACGATGAAATTCGCAAGCGGGTTTATGTCATTATGGATGCCGGTGCGATTCTCTAGATATGCCTCAACCGCAGTGACTCCGGAACCTCCAAAGGGATCGAGAACGACATCTCCCTCTTTGGAGTAGTGCAGGATGTAGTCTCTCACGACGTTGTATGGCCTTCTAGTGAAGTAGGGGTGGACGCCGTAGTGCCGTTTGGCTTCTTGCCTCGCGGCTGGGATTCGCCTCGTGATCGGGCAAATGCTATCGTACCGCATGTAGCGGCTTAGAGTCCCTTGGCAAGCGCCCCGACAGCCTGGAGCTCAATCACGTCAATGTTCTTCGGAACCTTGGCTAGGTCGTGGACAGCACAGAGGATCACGGCGCGGGATAGCTCATCTTTCCCGTACTTCTCCATCTGGTACTTAAACCCACTGCTATGTCGTTTGACCTCAACGGGGACATCGTATTCTGGGTAACCATCGAACTGGAATTTGCTTCTGCAGTCGTAGCCTTTGCCCACGTATGGGCCCAATGAGCAACCGAGCTGAGCAAGCGGGCCGTAAGCACGCAGGATGTCCGGTTCCTGAATATGGGGGACCTTCTTGACATGGTCATTAGCGATGGACGCTATCTGCCGGAGGGCCCACGAAACGAGACCTCTACCCTCTTTGGCCAGCACGTATTCAAGCTGTTCACGCCAGAAAGAACTCACGTAGTGGGTCGTAAGAGTGAGCGGGCGCTCTGCGGCCTTAAGAGGCTTGGCGCGGCGGCCGCCGACTTGGCGGTAGGCCGCGGGGGTTAGGTAAAACGCATCGTCAATGATCTCGATATCAACGTCAATTCTCTCGAAATCGTCGGTGGACAAGCAGTACCAACTACGGATTGACTCGCCAATGCTCTCCCCGGTCGTGCCTTGCTGAATTCTGTCATGTCCGACTCGGCCGGGAACAACCCGTCTCTTCTTGTCTAGCTTATGGTAGGCTCCTACTGCAGAGAATGTCGTCTTGGTAGCCCCGTAGGGAGTGACGAGTGCGACCGGGACAGCACCCTTCTTACGCAGGTATGTCTTGACCACTTCCGAAAGGTCATGGAAGTAGTACTGAGGCCCGCCGCTCTTGAGGCTTTCCCGTTTAGTCTGTTGAAGGTGCATCAGCGTTCCGGGTCTATTCGCCGTCCGGGCGGCGAGAACGGACGGGACTCGCCCATCAGGCAAGGAACGCTCTGAAGCGTCATCCAGCAGCCCGCGTTTCTACAGGTTCAATCATTGCTCAGTATGGCAACGCTGAAGTGCAAGTCAACAGTTTGACGTCAGTGGCAACCACCGACGATCGGGACGCATTAGCGCTAGCCGTGCATCCGCGACCTTGATCGACTCTTCGTGGATCACCGGCTTGAAGACTTCGGTCAGGCCGGCCTTGTTGGCGACGTCCCAGCCGAGGGACTCATGAGGCGAAGTCCGAATGACGAAGGACGAATGACGAATGGACAGACTCGGACCGGAAGATACGCGGAGTTGTTCTTCTTTGTAGTCTGGGGACAGGAAGACCTTGCGGTCGCGTTCGAACCGCTCGACGAGGTCAGCCACCAGTGCGGGAGGAGACGCTCCCATGGAGGCTCAAGGATATTGTCCGGCGAAGCGAAGTCAAGCCGACGCGGACAGGCAGGACGGTTGGCTCGGGACACGATCCCAATTCCCCGGCGGAATTGGGTCATGTCCCTGCGGACGGGCCGGCGGCGCTAGGGTTCGGGCTGGACGCTGCAGACTTCCCGCTGGATCGCAAGGAGCACGTCCTCGTCGAGGCCGCGGGCCTTCCACTTGTTGCGCAGGACCTCGGCCGCAAGCTGCAGGCTGTGGCCGTCGATGTCCTGCTCGCGCGAGTACTTCCAAAGCTGCCGGCCGAAACTGAGGTAGGGGACGTAGAGGATGGTGCTGACCGACTTGCCGTTCAGGACCTGTTTGACCTTGGTATCATTGGCGAGCATGGCGGTCATCGCCGTCTGGTATCTGGCCTGCATGTCCGGCCGCATCTCATCGAGTGTGGCTTTGATGCGCTCGGTGTTGTACTTCACGTTCCAACTCGTGAATCGCTTCATCTTGTCCGGCATCTGTATTCTCCTTTCATCTCGGGCTGCTGATTCCGGTCCGTTGCGAGCCTCAGCCGCCGGCCGAGACCGAAGTCAGCCACAGCTATTGTACACTACGTTCTGCATCAAGCAATAGCCAGATTGGCTTTCCGACTCAACTTCCAGCTTGGTAACTAGCCAGCAAAGGTGACTTATATTCCGCAAATGCGAGAGTTATAGCATGAACCATTGCTGATACTAGCCCTGAGATTGGCATTCGGTAGACCGTCCCCCGGACGGTCTAGTAGACGGTATGGTAGACGGTCTATGAGATGGACTAGAGGTATGACTGAGGGTAGGTGTAATCAACGGTATAGTGGTGCATCCGATGGTATGTCTATCAGTCCGTCATGCGGTTGGTTCAGTGGTATGACTGCATGTTGGTGCGATGGATAGTATATGGGTTCCTCCATTGCACGTTCTGGTAGACGTTTCACATGACCTGCCGGTGATCTGTCTAGTATATAGTCCGAATGATGGTCTATCGATTGGTCTAGTAGATGCTGGCTTACTGGCCGAGGCGAAGGTCAGCTAGCGTGGATATGCGGGGTCGGCTGATGGCTCATTCGACATGTCGAGTCGGCCATGCGTGCGATTCTGTGTCGAGAGGGCGGAATGAGGTCAGGCTGAAATCAGGGACGCGAACTCAAGCCGGCGTCCGCGTGAGCGAGCTGCTCGAAGTCTGAGTGCCCCGCCGAGTGTATGACGCTTTGCCGGTTCGAGTCGGCTATTTGGCCAGGGCCAGCTTGAGCGGCTCCCAGTAGTACTCGCGCCAGCCGTCCTTGATTTCGCCGTACGCGGCCGCGGGTACGCCGGAGTGGAGGAAGTCGAGTCGGGTCCCGCCCTTTGTCTTGGTGAACGTGAACCTGACCGACGAGTAGTAGCCTTTGGGCCAGTCATCGTCGTTGCCTCGCCATCCCTGAAGTATGAGCTTGCCCTTCACGAGTTCCAGGTTCATTCCTTCGATCCATCCGTCGCCGGCGTTGAACTTGCCGCCGACCTTGCGGCTGATGACCGCCTTCGAGCCGGTGAACTGCGAGTGCTTCTTGGAGTCCATCAGCCATTCGTATAGTTCGTGGGGCGTCGCGCCTTTGAAGGTTACCTGCTGTCTGATTGTCTTGGTCTTCATGTTGACTCCTCATTACCGTTCCGGCCGTGTCTGTCCTCCCGCGTGGTTCGTTCCCTCTCCCTTGCACGGGAGAGGGCAGGGGTGAGGGTGGCATTAGTTCGTGGGCTCCTCACCCCAACCCTCTCCTCAGTGAGGAGAGGGAGTAGGGCCGAGGCTATCTTGTTCGTGTCTTGGTGGCGAATGCGCATCAGATCGGGGGGTCGAGTGTGATCTGCGAGGGATGGAGGGATAGAGTGTTCAGCCTTGGCGTTCTTGGCGACCTTGGCGGTTTTCCTCTCCGTTCCATGTGTTCGTGTCTTAGTGTCTTTGTGGTAAGGTCCGGTCCCGTTTCCTCGCCTCACTTGTCCGGGACGGTGTACGGCTGGCAGCGGATGTCGCAGTAGCAGAAGCCGGTCCTGGCCCGGGCTTCCTGTTCCTTGAGCCATTTGTTCAGGCCAATTCTCTTCAGTCGCTTGCCGTCCGCGATCAGCGTGACGTAGCTCTTGCCGAGTCGGTTGATGCGCGCGCACGGCCAGTCACGGCAGTCGACGCAGAGGTCCGTCTTGCGGTGCTGCGCGCACTGCCTGATGTCGCAGGATTCCGGGCCGCCGCAGAAGGGCGGCGCGCCTTCGGTCCGGCAGCCCGGGCAGGACTTTTCCGGGTCGGCAATCCGGTTGAGGAATTGCCAGAACTCCTTGAAGTCTTTGACCTCGCCGCCGAGGGAATCCCAGCCACCGTTGGCCATTGTCCGCCGCAGTGCCTGCGCCTGTTGCGGCATGCGGTTGCGCGAGGAGCAGAGGCCGCAGTAGATGCCGCAGGGAGCGAGGAGACGTAGCTTCAAGGACGCGGAAGAATTCCTAATTCTCAATTCCTAATTCCTAGTTCGGGCTGCGAATCCTCTTCGTGTCTTTGTGGTGGAAGCCGGAGGGACAGAGTGTTCGGGCTTGGCCGCCTTGGCGGTTCTCAACCTCGGGGTCTGGGGTTCAGGGGTTCTGGGGTTCGAGCGAATCTGCGTCATCTGCGGTTGACCCATCCGCATCCGTACTTCTGACTTCCAGCTTCTGACATCTGACATCTGACTTCGTTTTCTCCTTCGCCTCACTTGTCCGGGACGGTGTACGGGTGGCAGCGGATGTCGCAGTAGCAGAAGCCGGTCCTGGCTCGGGCTTCTTGTTCCTTCAGCCACTTGGCGATCCCGATACGCTTGTGCCGCTGGGAGTCGGGAATCAGGTTGACATAGCCCGCGGCCAATCCTTCAATGCGGTGGCAGGGCCACTCTTTGCACTCGATGCAGAGGTCGAGACCCTTTGCGCGGGCGCACTTCCGGATTCCGCAGAATGGCGGGCCACCGCCCTGGCGGCAGCCGGGACAGGACTTCTCGGCAGTGGAGATGCCGTCGAGGAACTTCCAGAACTCCTTGAATCCAGGAACTGGGCCGCCCCAGTCTTCCCAGCCTTCCGTTCGCATGCTGTCCCCGAGCGCCGCCGCCTGTTTGGGAATCCGGCCACGCGAGGAGCAGAGGTCGCAGTGGAGCCCGCAGTAAGTCACGAGCTTCAGGTCATCTTTCTTCTTCGCCATGTCTTCCTTTCAGTCACTGGTTTGCTGTCTGTCACCCCGACGCCCATGGAGGGGTCTCGTCCGGGCGGGATTTCTCCTTGGCCGCGGCGGCCCCTGTCGGACAGTGCGTCGGACTCAGTCGAAATGACAGCGGCTGCTGATTCTTGCGAGTCTGGCGGCCCATTGCATCAGTCTAATACTGTATGCGGAGCATTCAAGTCATATTGGCAGTCGCGGCCATCCTGGCCTGCGGCGCAAGACAATCAACACAAGTTAAGATTAGCGACCCAAAGGAGTTGCCGATGAAAACCGACACCGCGACGTTCGCCGCGGGCTGTTTCTGGGGAGTTCAGGCCGAGTTTGATAAGGTTAAGGGTGTCGTGCAGACTACCGTCGGATACACCGGCGGACATACCGAGAAGCCGACCTACAAGGACGTCTGTTCGGACACCACCGGGCACGCCGAAGCCGTGGAGGTTGTATTCGACCCGGCGGTCGTGACGTACGAGCAATTGCTGGACAAGTTCTGGTCCTCGCACGACCCGACCACGCCGAATCAGCAGGGACCTGATTTCGGGTCGCAATATCGTTCAGTGATTTTCTATCATTCGCCGGGCCAGGAGTCTGCCGCTGTCGCATCGAAGGACAAGCTGACCAAGGCGCACGCGTTCCCGAGGCCGATCGTGACCGAGATTGTTCCGGCCGCGACGTTCTGGCGTGCAGAAGAATATCACCAGAAGTACTTCCAGAAGCACGGCGGAGGGAGTTGCCATATCTGAGGAGTCGGATAGTCCAGAATTCAGAGACCAGAGTCCAGAGTTCAGAATTCCGAGGCTTGAATTCTGGATTCTGATTTCTGGATTCTGGATTCTGAATTGTCCGGTTCCTCATTTGACTCCCTTGGTCTGATTCCCTAGTATTGCTCGTGCCACGCGGACTGGTAATCTTCCCGACCTACAACGAAGCAGAGAATATCGAGCGCATCCTGCCCGAGGTGCTATCGAAGTCGCCCGAACTTGAGGCGCTGGTTATCGATGATAACTCGCCGGACAAGACCGGGGACATGGTCGAGCGGATGGCGCAGGCCAACCCGAAGATTCACCTCATCAGGCGGCCGGGCAAGATGGGGCTCGGCACCGCGTACGTGCTCGGGTTCAAGTACGCGCTCGAACACGGCTACGACTACTGCTTCGAGATGGACGCCGATTTTTCACACCCGCCGGACAAGGTGCCGGAGATGATTGAGCTGCTCCGGGACTACGACCTCGTAATCGGCTCGCGTTACTCCGACGGCGTGTCGGTCGTGAACTGGCCGATGAAGCGGCTCCTGCTTTCCTACTTCGCGTGCATGTACGCGAGGACGGTGACCGGCGTGCCAATCCGCGACCTGACCGCCGGGTTCAAGGCCTACCGGCGCGAGACGCTGGCAGGCATCGACCTCGATAAGCTAAAGGAAGACGGGTACGGGTTCCAGATTGAGATTGACTTCCTGATATGGCGCAAGGGATTCCGTATCAAGGAAACACCCATCGTGTTTGCCGAGCGGCGCGCGGGCACGTCGAAGATGAACAAGAGAATCGTGCGCCGTGCGTTCTTCCTCGTCCTCCGGCTCAGGCTGGCACGGATGTTCGGCCGGGCGTAGACAAGCGCAAGCTCAAGCTCGCACAAGAAACTTCAAGCCCCAAGCCACAAGCCCCAGGCTGGTGACCGGCGGCAGTCTGATTTCGTTCCGTTCCGGCCCCAGCCCCTGGTCCCTGCCCCCTAGCCCTTGGCCCGAAGGGCCTCGTAGCGCTCGTGGTGGTCGAACAGCGCGCCGTCTCTGAGTTCAAGCACGCGGTCGGCTAGTCTGCCGAGCATGGCGCGGTCGTGGGATGCGAACAGGAGCGCGCACGGAGCCTGTGAGAGCAGGCTTTCCATGGCGAGCAGGGCATCTATGTCAAGGTGGTTGGTCGGTTCGTCGAGGATAAGCAGGTTTGCACCGCCGGCCAGAATCCGGGCAAGGAGCACCTTTGACCGCTCCCCGGCAGAGAGTTCGGAGAGCTTCTTTTCCGCAAGTCCCTTGGGCAGTAGAAGAGTCCCGAGTACGGTGCGGGCCGTCTCCTGGCTTGCGCCCGATTCCATCACTTCTTCCAGCGCCGTTCGTTTGAGGTCGAGGAACGTCACGTCCTGCGGGAAGTAGCCGACTTTGGTGCCGGCGCCGAATTGCGCTTCGCCCTCGTCGGGTTTGAGCTCGCTCACAAGCATCCGCAGGAGTACCGTCTTGCCTGAGCCGTTCGGTCCGATGAGCGCCACTCGCTCGCCGGTCCGCATTTCGAAGGACGCGCCTTTGACTACTGTCTTAGTCTTGAACGACTTGCTGAGACCCCTGGCGAGCAGGGCGCGCTTGTCGGGCAGGTCTTCGGTCACCAGAACGGGCTTTGGTTTCTTCTCAATGAAGGGCTTTTTCGCCTCGTGCTGCGCGACCGTCTGCTCGATGCGCTTCCCGGCGTGCCTGGCCCGTTTCGCCATCTTGGCCGCACGAGCGCTCTCGAACCCGCTGTCGGCCGCCGAGGCCTTTGTCTTCTCACGGCGCGCGGACCAGACTTTGCGTTCCTCGGCCATGCGCTCGAGCTTGTGGATTCCCTTCTGCTGCACATCGTGCTCGTGTTCGAGCCTCGCCTGCTCCTGCGCGCGGGCGTCCGCGTAGTCGTCGTAGTCGCCTTCGTAGACCGTGAGCCGGCCGCGGCGCAGCTCGAACACACGGTTGACTACCCGGTTGAGGAACACGCGGTCGTGCGACACGACAAGCACCGTCCCGCTGAATTCTTCGAGGAATCGTTCCAGCCATTCGCGCTGGCCGATGTCGAGGAAGTTGGTCGGCTCGTCCAGGACGAGGATGTCGGGTCTGCGGACGAGCACCCGGGCAAGCTCCAGGCGCGCGCGCTCGCCCGGCGAAAGTTCGTTGACCTTCTCGCCGGACCGGCCGGCGCTGAAGCCAAATTGAGCGAGTGTCTTCTCGCAGCGGCTGCGGTAGTCGCTTCCGAATCTCGTGGCGAGTTCCTCCTCGAGTACCTCGTACTTGGCCAGCTCACCTTCGTCATCCGGGCTTGCCGTGATCTCCTTGCGGATCTTGTCAAGGCGCGCCTCCAGCTCGTCCATGTCGCCGAGCAGGGCTTTTCCCACGGTCGAACCCTCGTCGTCGACGATATCCTGCCGCACGTAGCCGATCTCCGGTGCGTCGGCAATCACGATGTCGCCCTGGTCCGGCTCAAGCTGGCGCAGGATGATTCTGAGCAGCGTGGTCTTGCCGCTGCCGTTGGGGCCGACCAGTCCGACCTTCTCGCCGGGGCTGATGGTGAACGTGACGTTCTTCAGCAGAGTCTCGGCGCCGTACGATTTGCTGATGTCGCTCGCGTTGATGAGCATCAACGCAGATTAGCGGACGGAGCCCGCTTGTCAACAAGGAGAAGAGAGAGTTTGAGAGATTGAGTGATCAAGTAGCCGAGCGGCACGGACACAAGGAAAGCAGACCCCGGCAACCACGGATGAACACAGACTAGCACGGATAGACGGGTCGCCGGGCCTCAGATTTCGAGGTTTCACCCACCTGCTGTTGTGCGGACACGTCCTTGACTATCCGCCCTTCCCGGCTATCCTAGAAGCGCGAAAACCAAGCCGAGGTGGCGGAAATGGCAGACGCGCTAGGCTCAGGACTTAGTGGGTTCACACCCATAGGGGTTCAACTCCCCTCCTCGGCATAACAACACGGTTGGGAGTTGGCTGCTCCCGCAGTTCAACTCCCTTCCTCGGCATATCCCGCGCACCCCACCGGGTGCGCGGTAGTTTTCAGTTCCCAGTTTCCAGTGTAGAGGACCAACTTCTACCGTTGCGTTCCTGCTTCTGACATCTGATCTCGGCTGCTCATTACATCTGTGTTCATCGGTGTTCATCCGTGGTTTCCACAAGAAGCGGGAAGCCGGACCGAAGTCCGGCTTCCGATACTGGCCTACTCGACTAGAAATTGTCGGCGACGTCCGAGATACGGACGCCGTCACAGATGACGTATTCGGGGATGCTCATGGCGGTAGGGGAGCGGCGGTCATAGGTGGCGGACACGTTCCACGGAATTGTGCGGGAGGAGATGGCTACCACGCCAGAGAAGACCTGCGGCAGCGTGTCGGTGATGCGGGAGGAGAGGAGCGGGGCCACGAACTCGCCGTCTTTGATGAGCCGTGCGTTGAACCGGCTGGAGCCCGTGAACATACCCTTGGTCGGGTCCGGCATGTGGGTGTAGTGGATGTGCGGGATGTAGAGAGCATCTTTGGCGAGCTTGCACCCGGCGTCGATTCCGGCCGGAGCGGTGCCCGGTGCGAGACAGAAGTCGTCGTTGCCAAGGTCGCTGGCCGTGGGCTGGCGCTTGTACTTGGCCGCGGTGCCCGAATCGTACAAGAGCCCCTTGAGAATGCCTTTGTCGCAGATGACGCGCGGGTGCCGGCGGTGGCCTTTGAAGTCAAAGGGCATGCCGAAGACGTTGGGGTTGGTCGGGTCGTCAGAGATGGTGATGCTCTCCGGGAATAGCCGGTCGCCGGGCTTCAAGTTCGAGGAAAACGCGCGCTTCTCTTCCCACATCCGACCAACGAACGCGCCCCATACGCTCAGGCCCAGGAGCTCGGCAACGGCCTCGTACCCGAACATCACCCGCTGGCGGTCGATGTGGGTTTTGTATCCGGGGCTCTTCTCGTAAAGCGGCAGCATCGAATTGAAGTCGGCGATCACCTCGTCGGCCGAGAACTCGCCGGCCCTCTTCTGGGTCCGCTCGACCTGAAGCTCCCACTTCTTCGTCTGCTCCTTCAGGACCATGGTGAACCGGCCGTCGGTCAAGCGTCGGTAGGCTTCCTTGTCATTGGCGGTCGAGACCATGTACATCTCGGTCGAACCCGATGACCACGAACCGGAGAAGTCGTAGTTACCTCTGGGCTTGACGGCATCAACGACCTTCTTGCACAGCTCGGTCTTGGCCACGGGCGATAGCGTCTCGAGCGCCGGGTCAAACCCGGTCGAGTCGTCAACCGTTTCCTCGACCGCACCAAAGATGGGGTCGTAGTCCTTTTCGAGCGCCGCCTTGCAGTTGTTGGCCGCGATTGCCAGCGCCTCGTCGAGCTGCTCCGGGTGCGTGATGTCCGAGGTCATGCTGTATGCCCCGGATTTGCGGCCCTGCTGAACTGAAACATCGAGGCGGGAGAGCTCCTCAAAGGTGGACAGCGCCACCGATGAGTTGCCGAGCCTTATCAGGCTCGACCGCTCGCGGTGGAAGTTGAACTCGGCGTCGAGCTTCTGCTTGCGGGCCTTGGCGCGGGCGTCGAGCAGGAGGTCGCGGATTCTCTTCTCTAGCATGGTTACTCCTTCTCTCCGGTTTCGACGTTGTGGAAGCGCATCACCGGTATGCCGTGGCCGAGCTCCATTATCTGGTTGGGCTCGCCTTTGCCGCAGTTCGGCACCTGCTCAAGGCACCAGGTCGACTTGGATCCGACCTTGTCGAGCGAGTTCCAGAACTCGAGTGTATGGCCGTGGTAGGTCGGGTTCTTGTAGACCTTCGTCTTCTTGCCGTTCTTCACCTCCCAGGCGATCTCGGTGCCGAAGTGGAAGTGCTCGCGGTTCGACCCGATGGACCACGAGACCGGCACGTCCAGTATCACGCCGTCCTCGGTCGCGGCGATGATGTCTTCGAGCGTGCCGTCGTCACCGGCGTCGATGTTGATGTTGGTCATGCGGTCGATGGGCGGACGGTAGAATGCGCAGGCGCGGGCCGCGGTGCCGGATTCATTGATGACGGTATGGCCGGCCTTGGCGTTGGCCTCGGCCAGGTCGGTGCGGGAGGAGAGGACGTTCACGAGGATGCCGTTCTTTATGAGGTAGTAGTCGCGTTGGGGCGAGCCCTCGTCGTCGAAGCCGAATGTGCCGGGCGAATTGGGCGTCATGCCGGCCCGGGCGTTCAGTTTGTCCGAACCGTAGCGGAGCTTCCCGATGTGCTCCAGCCGGACGTGTGAGCCGCCGGCAAACGACAGCTCGTAGCCCAGAATGCGGTCGAGTTCCAGGGCGTGTCCGATGGTTTCGTGTGTCTGCAGATACCCCTGGCCGGGCAGGAGGATGACATCCCGCTTTGCCGGAGGCAGCGGGTCGGCAGCGACGATCTCGGACAACTCACTGCGGATGCGCTCGGCGTGGGCACCGAACATGTCGGGGTCGGCAATCCACTCCCAGCCGCGGGTGCCTTCGCCGTTGCAGAAAAGCTCCATCGAGCGGCGCTGGGTACGGCCCTGCGGGTCGGGTGCCATAACCATCATGGATCCGAAGGTGTTGAGCTGCCAGCGGTCGACCTCGGTGCCTTCCGAGTTCCAATAGAGGATCTTGCGGCGCTGAAAACCGGCCGTGACGTAGCGGTGGGCCACCGTCTTGTCGTTCAGCGTGGCATCGATGCCGGAGAGCAGGGCGAGTTTCTCGGAAGTCGGCACATCGAACGGGTCTTGCTTGACCGGCGGCCGGTACTTCCCTTTGGCAGGCTGGGCCTGCCCCATGTCCTTAGGGAATCCGGGCAGCATCGTCGCGGCCTTGGCGTTGGCGAAGGCCTTTTCGAAGCACGCCGGAATTGCCCCCAGGTCGGCGGTGGCGGCAAAGCCCCATGCGCCTTTGTATAACGTGCGGATGCCGATGCCGCGTTCGTTCGCATCATAGTTCGTCTCGAGGTTCCCGTCGTAGAGTGTGAGACGCTCGGAGCGGTCCTCGTCATAGAGCCGCGCGTCCGCGAAGCTGCAGCCGGTGTCTAGCATCCGCTTCAACTCGGCTTTCACGGTCGCGGCCTGCCGGTCAAAACCAGTACTCAATTTGAGACTCCTTTTAGTCTTGCCAAGACGTGGGTCCAGAAATCCAGCCTAACATTATGCCAGCCGGCCGCGGCGTAAGCAAGAGAGAAAGTGACTCGCGTTCGAGCGACGGGTGGTGTGGCAGCAGTCCGTAGTGGTGCCCGGCGGTGCGAAGTTGCATGTCATCGCTTCTCTTGCTATCTTGACAGCAGGCACTGCCGAGCATTAAGATAAATGGAGACTAGCTTGATCCGTTCCCAACACATCCGGCCTATCGCCTGCCTGTTTGTGGTAGCTGTGCTGCTAGGTGCGGGCTGCGCGTACTACAACACCTTCTACAATGCCGAGGCCGCCTACCGCGAGGGCATGAAGCTCAAGGGACAGAATCAGGACGCGCAGGCCAAGACGAAGTTCGACAAGGCGATTGAGAAGTCGGCCCTGGTCATCAAGCGCTGGCCTAAGTCGCAATGGGTGGACCAAGCGCTTCTCCTCGTCGGTTTGAGCTACTACGAAGAGGGCCAGTATGAGAAGGCGATTCGGGAGTTTGACCAGTTGAGCCTTGCTTTCCCGAATTCCGCTTTCCTGCCCCGGGGCGAGCTGTACCGGGGACTGTCGTTGCTCGCCGACAAGCAGTTCGGAACCGCCCGTCTGGCGCTTGACGCGGTGAAGCAGAAGTACCCGAAACTCGCCGACCAAGCCGCGTACAACCTGGCGAAGTCGTTCGTCGACCGAAGCGAGCTGGAACGCGGAGCCGACTCGCTCGCGGCGTTCATCGAGCGATTCCCTAAGTCCGATTTACACATTTCCGCGGTGAAGCTGCTGGCCGACGTTTCGTTCGCGCGGAAGCGGTACGCCGACGCTGAGAAATGGTATGCGGCCTTTGCCAGGACGAGCGTGGACCCGAAGGAGCGGGCGCTGGCCAAGCTGAAGATAGCAGGCTGCCGGTACGAGCAGGGCAAGTACGATGAGGCGATTGTCGAGGTCAACGACGTCCTCGGCCGGTATTCGGACCTGGACGACGAGGCGAACCTGCTGCTCGGGAAGGCGCTGAATCAGAGCGGCAGGCAGTCCGACGCCCTGGCAACGTGGCTTAAGGTAAAAGGCTCAACTGACCTCGGGGCCGAGGCCGCGTTTCGCATCGGCAAGAGCCGCGAGGAAGCCGGGCAGTTCGACGCGGCGCGCGCGTATTACGACACGGCCAAGACCCGGCGCGTGGATTCAGACTACGGTGTGCTGGCGGTCAAACGACTGGCGTTGCTCGACGCCCTGGCCGCACGCACCACCGGCAAGAAGGTCGGTGGAGATTCACTGACGCCGGCTGAGGCGATGTTCCTCGTGGCCGAGGTGAACAATCTGAACCTCGGCGAGTACGACAAGGCGATAGACCTGTACCAGAAGGTCCACGATTCGTTTCCGGGCACGGACTGGGGAGCGAAGGCGCTCTTCGCCAAGGCGTGGATAATGAGGAATGTCAAGAGCGACACGGCCGGCGCCGATTCGCTGGCCAAAGAGGAGATATCCGAGTATTCCGAGACCGAGTACGCGGATGAGTCGCGGCGCTGGCTCGGCTTACCGGTGCCCGTGCGTGAGAAGAAGCCCGAAGTCAAGCCGGAAACAACAGCAATGGCGCCGCCGCTTCCGCCGGCAGAGACCGCCAAGGTGCCAGGTTTACCGCCGTTGCCGTCGGAGTCGCTGCCCGCGGACACGGGTGACTTCGCAGCGAGACAAGGGCTCGCAAAGGCGCCGCACGGCAATCGTGCACCGGGACATGTTCCCGAGCGGCCCGGCCACGGCAGTGGCCCGCAAGGCCCGGGCGAGATGCCCGGCGTGAAGCCCGGTACTCCGGAAGCGTTGAAGGGGACAGGCGGAGAGAAGCCGGCGGGCGCAGAGTCGCAGAAGAGAGACACGATGCAGGCACGCGTGAAGCCGCCGCCGTCCGGCCCGACGCCCGGAATCGGGGCGCGTGTTCCCGGGGATACGGTGCCGTCTGCACCGAAGACGGACACGACCAAGCCGGCTAACCCGCCGGTGGTTCATGAACCGAAGCCCTCTGCCAGACTGCAACTTGAGATGGCGCACTTCGAGACTGACTCGTGGCGTGTACAGGCCGCTGACTCGGCGCGACTCAAAGCCGATGCTGATTCGCTCAAAGCACATCCCGATGTTAAGGCAGTGATTGTGGGCAACTGCGACCCGAGGGCGAGCGAAGACTACAACCAGAAGCTCGGTTTGAAGCGGGCGCAGGCGGTGCGGGACTTCCTTGTAGCGGCCGGGGTCGATTCCGGCCGAATCAGCGTTCGCAGCGACGGAAAGAAACGGCCGATTTCCACCATGCCGGAAGAGTACGGGCTGGACCGGAGAGCAGAATTCGAGTTGCATTGAGACCCACGCAAAGCCGGATTACCGACGCTCGCGAGTTGTGCGCGGGCGTCATCTCGCTCTGGCTGGAGGCTCCGGAAATCGCCCGTCGAGTCAGGGCAGGGCAATTCCTGAACGTTCGAGTCTCGCCCGGTCCCGACCCGTTGCTGATGAGGCCGATATCGGTCTGCGATGTCGAACGGAACCAAGTCCGACTTGTTTTCCGAGTGGTCGGGCGCGGGACGGCGATGCTTGCCCGCGTGCGGGTGGGCGACGAGCTGGATGTGCTCGGGCCGCTGGGCCGATCCGCGCCGGAATTGCACAGCAAGGATGTTCTACTCTGCGGCGGTGGAATCGGGTCTGCGCCGCTGCTTTTCCTCGCACGCAAGATGAGCAAGGCGAACCGACTGCAGGTGGTGCTCGGAGCGCGCGCCAAGGCCGAGTTGCTGCTGGTCAGGGAGTTCCGCGCGTTGGGGCTTCCGGTCAGCCTTGCGACCGACGATGGCAGCGCGGGATTCCATGGCACGGTGACGGAACTGGCCCAGGAACAGGTCAAGGTGCGAGATGCAAAGGGCAAAGGTCAAGATGGCGGAAGGCGGTTAGCGGCCAGCGGTGAGCGGCTGACGGTCTTCGCCTGTGGTCCGAGGCCGATGCTCGCTGACCTGGTGAGGCGACTTGACCCGATTCCGGTCTGGGGCTATGTCGAGGAACGGATGGGCTGCGGCACGGGAATCTGCTATTGCTGCGCGCTGCCGAAGAAGGGCGGCGGGCATGTACGGTTCTGCGAAGAGGGGCCGGTCGTCCGGCTGAATGAGGTCGTCCTGTGAACCCACAGGTTATCGTCGGGAAGACCACGTTCGCGAACCCGGTGCTGGCCGCGTCCGGGACGTTCGAGTTTGGCCTTAAGTTCCCCGCAGTTGCGAACCGACTCGGCGGTGTCGTGACGAAAGCAATAACCCTCCAGCCCAGAATAGGAAACCCGCCGCCGAGAATCTTCGAGTTTCCGGGAGGCATTCTGAACTCGGTGGGGCTTGAGAATCCCGGTGTGGAGAAGTTCTGCACCGACGTGGTGCCGCGGACGGCGAAGCTGCGGTGCCGGGTTGTCGTCAATATCGCCGGATTCACGGTGGGCGAGTACGGCGAACTGGCGGCGAGGTTAGATTCAGAACCAGTGGACGCTCTCGAGTTGAACGTCTCCTGCCCGAACGTCAAAGAGGGCGGTGCCATCTTCGGGCAGCGGCCGGGAGTGGTCGAGGCGATTACTGCGCTCGTGCGTAAGCGGACCGCAAAGACTATTATCGTCAAGCTGACCGCCAACTTCGTGGACCCGGTAGAGACCGCGAAGGCAGCCGAGGCATCCGGTGCAGACGGAGTTACCCTGATCAACACGTTGTTCGGACTGGCCCTGGACGGGAACGGCAGGCCTTTCCTCGGTGGTAGAACCGGCGGAGTTTCCGGGCCCGCGCTTAAGCCCTTCGCGCTGTTCTGCGTCGACAGAGTGTCGGCCGCAGTGAAGATACCGGTTATCGGCTGTGGCGGTATCATGGATGCGACCGATGCGCTCGACTACCTGAGCGCCGGCGCGCGGATGGTACAGGTCGGTACTGCGAACCTGGTCAATCCTGAAGCGGCGTTAGATGTCTGGACCGGCCTCAAGGTGTACGCCCAGAAGAACCGGCTGAGCAACTGGGACAAGGTCGTAGGTCGAGCAAGGAGGCAGAGTTGACCAAGATTGTGCTGGCGATGAATGTTGACCGCATCGGCGCTGTCGCATTGCGCGACCGCATCGGCGACAAGGTCGACGTGTACAAGATCGGTATGGACATGTTCACGACTTCGGGGCCGGCTGTCGTGCGCGACTTCGTTCTCGACGGGTGCCGGGTATTCCTCGACCTGAAATACTCGGACATCCCGACCGTCGTGGGCAAGGCGGTCGAGGCGGCGTCCGAACTCGGGGTTTCGATGCTCACGGTCCACACCATGGGCGGGCCGGAGATGCTGTCCGCGGCTGCGAGCGCGGCCGACAAGGCCAAAGGCACGAAGCCGCTTGTGCTTGGGGTGACCGTGCTGACGAGCCTCGATGACGTGGCGCTTGAGAAGATAAGCGGCAAGAAGCAGGCGGTCACCGACCGTGTCCGCAGCCTGGCACTGCTTGCTAAAGAGTCAGGCTGCGGCGGCGTGGTCGCCTCGCCTCAGGAGATCGGAGTCGTCAAGGAGGCGTGTGGCAAGGACTTCGTCGTCGTGACGCCGGGAATCCGGATGGGGGCGGGGGGCGGGGGACGAGGGACGAAGGATGACCAGGCGCGGACGCTGACGCCTGCCGAGGCGGCGCAGGCCGGTGCGGACTACATTGTTGTGGGTAGGCCGATATATGAAGCACCGGACCCGGTCGCGGCAATCGCCGAGATAAGAGAACAATTAGCCGTTGGCAATCATTGACCTTCGCATGAGCAATGCAACAGTCTGTCCCCCTCCCTTCTGTTCCCTCCCCCTTGAGGGGGAGGGAAGGGTGAGGGTGACCCGGTTCGTCATTGCCGACATCAGAAAGCAGACGGGAGGATAGGTGGCGCAAGACCTCGGAGAGATGCTCAAGAAGTATGGTGTTCTGCGCGAGGGGCACTTTCTACTGACGTCCGGGAAGCACTCGGACAAGTACTTCGAGAAGTTCAGGATTCTCGAACAGCCTCCGGTCTGCGAGGCGTTTGCCAAGGTGGTCGCGGACCGGTTCCGCAAGGACAGCGTGACCGTCGTGTGCGGGCCCACGACCGGCGGCGTGATTATCGCCTATGAAGTCGCCCGGCAGCTTGGGTGCCGGTGCATCATCGCCGAGAAAGCAGAAGTGGGCAGGAAGATCGGCCGCGGGTTCCGCGTCGGTCCTGATGACCGCGTGTTGGTGGTCGATGACGTGATGACCACTGGCGGGTCAATCAAGGAGACACTGGCCGCCGTTGAGCCGAGCGGAGCGAAGGTCGTGGGTGTCGGAGTGTTTGTGGACCGCAGCGCCAGTGTCGACTTCGGCGTGCCGCTGCTCGGGGCATTCTGCCAGCAGGTGGCGACGTACGAGCCTTCCGCCTGTCCGTTGTGCGCGAAAGGCATCCCACTCGAAGAGCCGGGGCGCAGCGGAAAGAAATAGCGGACCACAAGGCCCGCAGGCTACAAAGCAAAAGCTAGAAGCTAAAAGCCAAGAGCCAAGAGCCAAGAGCCAAAACTCCGGCCTCCGGGAATTCTGAATTCTGGTTTCTGGATTCAGCTTTCTGAATTGTCCTAGTTCTTTTTTTCCGCCTCGTACTCCTGCTGGCTCTTGGTTATTTCAGACTCGATCTTCGCGATATCCCGCATCAGCCCTCGTAACTCATCATCGACTGCGATGGGCGCGTCCGGGGTCTTCGAGTAGCGGGAGTACACTTTCACGCCCAAGTCGGCCATCTTCTTCTCGATCTCGTGGCTCAGGCGTACCAATTCCATCTTCAGCCGGCCGCGGCGAGTGAGGTCCTCGGCTTCCTTGAGTGCGGTCTTGGTAGCGTCGGTCATCCACAGACGGACATCGTCCCAGATGCCCTCGATGTTCTTTTTTGCCATGGTCAAGTCTAGTGCCCGCCGGACGCGGAGTCAATCTACCAGGGGGCACGCACGCACAAGCCTCTGGCGAAGCCGCGCCCGGCCGCGTGTGATTTTACTTGACTTCGCCCCGTGCAGACTATAATTCCGATAGCGACGCCGAGTGCGGCGGAGCCAAGGTTACACCGCCGCGAAGCCCGATCGGCGCCAGTCTGCATGGGTTACTTCCGGCCGGAGGTGCAGAATGTCACTTGATCGTGTTCGACGTTCTTTGGCTCGAACCATTTCCTTACACATTTGGGCCGTGCGACCCGTGGCCACATTGTTGGCCTTGTGCTGCTGCCTGTCGGTGGTCAGCGGCCAGTGGTTGGAGAAGACGATCGGATTCGCGGACTCGTTCGGCAGCACAAGGCCGGCGGCCATCTACTATGTGCCAAACACCGACTTCGTGTACGCTGCCGGTGAAGACGGAATCATCGTCATTGATGCTGCGACCAACGTTCGCATGGCGCGGATGGACCTGAAATCCCCGTTATTCATGGCCTATGACTCGCATGACAACAGGGTTTACATGGGTTCCGGAGACGACTCCTTGACGGTCATCGACCCGGTCACAAACCACGTCATGTCGCGTGTGCGGGTCGGCAGCTATCCCTACAAAGTGTGCTACAACCCCACAGCGAACAAGGTGTACTGCCTGACGGGTTCCAATCTCGACACTCTGGCCGTGGTTGACTGCAACACCAATTCAGTGAGAGCCCGTATCTGGGTCGGGTGGAACGAGTACCCGTTCTCTTCGATCTGCTGCAATCCGGCCGGTAACAAAGTCTATGTCTCGTCATTCGAGACTGGTACGATTGCTGTGATAGACGGTCCCGGCGACAGTCTGCTCAAGTCCCTGACGGTTGGCGACTATCCCGTCGCACCAACTTACAGTTCGATCAGCAACAAGCTCTACTGCGCGGTCTTTGAGAGTACAAAAGTCGCAATCTTCGACGCCGGACCGGATACCCTGCTCGGGCTCATAAACCTCACCACGTGGCCGATCGCTTTGGGCTACAACCCGGTTTCGAACAAGGTGTACATCGGCGACTGTGACGGCTACATCCACATCATCGACTCCCATACGGATGCGGTTCTTGCATCGCTCGGCCCGGCCTCCGGCGAACCGAGGTCATTTCTATTCGACTCGGTCGACAACCGGGTATTCTGCTTTCCCGATTACTACACCTCCATCCTGGTCATGTCCGGCAGCGGCGATACCATAGTCGGCTCGGTTGCGCTGATCGGTGATGCCGACGACCCGGACCCGGCTTGCTTCGACCCCCAGCATGACCGCGTCTACATCCGCGGCCGGACATCCGCAGATGTTACAGTGGTCGACCCGGCAAGCTGTGAGCCCGTAGAGGCCGTCCCGATGGACCCTGCTCCCACCCTGGGGTGCTACGCTGAGCCGATGGACAAGTTGTATTGCTCCGACGAGGAAAGCGGGCTGATCACCGTCATCAACTGTTCAACGGACAGCCTGGAACGGAGGATATTCACACCGGCGTGGGGGCTGGGGCAGCCGGTCTACACGTCGGGCTCGAACAAGCTCTTCTGCAGCGCCTCGCTATCCGATGGGCGCGCGCTTCTGGTCGTGAATTGCGCGCGCGACAGCTTTGAGGCGGCGCTGCCGATGAACGTGGACGGCGCGGCCGCAATCGTCTATAACCCCGCGATGGACCGTCTCTACTGGGCCCGCGCCTGGATCGACTCGACCATCGCCGTGGTAGATTGTGAGCGTGACAGCCTGGTCACTGACGTGCAGGTTGGGGGCTACCCCACCGCGCTGGCCTGTAGCCCGGATTCGAACCGTATCTACTGCGCGAGATACAGCGGGGATTCGACGTACATCAGCGCGATTGA